>JAAEQG010000501.1 GCA_024231775.1 bacterium | reverse complement strand
GCATGGAAGCAGCCTATGAGCGGCTCCGTCAACCCGTTGGGCGGTGAACCACCGACCGGAGAGCCGGATGCGGGAGAACCGCACGTCCGGTTCGGAGGGAGGGGAGACCGGGAAACCGGTCTTCCCTACCCCTATCGTTGCCTTCTAAGCGGCGAGTCACTGTCCGATAACCACCGGCAAAGCAGCCCATCGGGCGGAGGGATGCGTGCATAGTCGTTACAGGACGTGAAGCGTTGAAATACACGGACGGTCTGTGGTATTATCAGGCCACGGGCGCGTCCGCAGGAGAGTGTCTGATCTCAGGGCGACGGTTCTCGGACGAGGGGAAACGTAGTGGTACGGTCCTTTCTCGAAGTTATCGACTTGCTAGTTTGGTCTGGAAACGGTTTGTTCTCTTGATAGGGGAGGTACGAAGTCCCATGTTGCGGCACAAGTTCAATCGAGTTTCGTCGTGGGTGGGTGGAGATGCGATCCTCCTCACGCTGTTGGCGGTGCTACTTGTCGGTGGCGGGCTCCAGCCCGCAGCGCTGGGGACCGAGGGAATCACCAACGCTGGAAACCGAAGCCTGCGAGACACGGAGTTGGGCTGGATTGCCGCAATCAAGTACGGAGATGTGAACGGTAACGGCGTGCCCGACTACCCAGACGGAGAACCTCGTCTGGATGGTTGGATCATGACCCTCTACGATGATCAAAGCAACGCGATCACTACCGGCACAACCGGCGCCCACGGCACGGGGCGTGTGGAATTCCACGACCTGCCGGCAGGCACCTACACCGTGTGCGAAACCATGCAAGCAGGCTGGATCAACACCGAACCCAGCGCCGACGTATGCCGCACCGTACAGGTGCGTGATGGGAAAAAGACCGTCGCTCGCTTTGGCAACCGGAAGCTGGGTTGGATTGCCGCAGTCAAGTACGAAGATGTGAACGCCAACGGTGTGCCCGACTACCCACAGGAACCTCGCTTGGATGGTTGGGAGATGATGCTCTACGATGATCAAGACAACGAAATCGCGCTCGGTACGACCGGCGTCAACGGCACCGGGCGTGTGGAATTCTATCTGGAAGAAGGCACCTACACCGTGTGCGAGGTTCTGCAGGCAGGCTGGGTCAATACCGAACCCGGCGGCGATGCGTGCCGCACGGTAAATGTGCGTTGGGGGGACAAGACTGTGGCCCGCTTTGGCAACCGCAAAGGGGGCAGCATTACCATCGTGAAGGATGCAATCCCGGCTGACGGGAAGGACTTCGATTTCTACGGCGAGCTCGGCGGATTCACCCTGGACGACGCCGCCCCGGATGATCTCGACGCCAACAGCAACAGCATCACCTTCTCCGGCCTTGCCGCAGGCGACTACACCGTCGCCGAGTTGCTGCCGCGCGGTTGGTTCCTGGAAGACGTAGTCTGCATCGGGGGCGACAGTGATCCTGCGCCCGACGGGGTGACGATTCACCTTGACTCCAGCGAGGACATCACCTGCACTTTCAGCAACTGCGATGCCGGCGAGCGCGCCCACCCCGGCTGGGGCTCGGAGGGCTTCAAGCTCGCGCTGACCGGCAATCAGCCGGCCTACTGGTCGGCGCATTCGGGCGATCCCGGACCGGGAGGGGTGTCCGCCGGCAGATGGACCATGCTGGATCCTGGGGATCCTCCCGGT
>JAAEQG010000500.1 GCA_024231775.1 bacterium | reverse complement strand
GGGGGGGAGACTGAGGACCCTCTGACCTGGCAGTGGACTGAGAGCGACCGCGTCTTTCTGGGATTCCTTGCTGAGGCCCACGGGCAGGGCCTTCGGGTGGTGGTGGACGGGGTGTTCAACCACGTTGGCCGGGAGTTCTGGGCGTGGCGGGACGTTTGCGCGCGGGGGCGCGGGTCGGTCTACGCCGATTGGTTCGCGGTCCGGGAGTGGACAGACGACGGAGGGGGCGTATTGGCCTGGGATGCCTGGGACGGGCCGAACGGCAGTCTGGTCAGGTTCCGGCGGGTCGGCGACGGGCTTCACCCGGGTGTGGAGCACCATCTCTTCGCGGTGGTTCGCCGGTGGATGGACCCGGATGGTGACGGTGATCCATCCGACGGGGTGGACGGCTGGAGGCTCGACGCTGCGGAGCAGGTTCCGCACGCGTTCTGGAGGCGGTTTCGCAGGGTTGTTAAGTCGGCGAACCCCCGGGCTCTCATTGTGGGGGAGATCTGGACGGATGCTCGAGCCTGGCTGGGCGGACAGGAGTTCGATTCGGTGACGAACTATCCGTTCTCCAGCCCGGTGGTCAGCTACTTCCGCCAGGGGGGGGACGGGTATCTGCCGACCGACTTCGCGGACACGTTGAAAGCGCTTTACCAAACCCATCAGCCCGGCGTGGCCCTCGGGCAGATGAACTTGCTGGGTAGCCACGACACCGAGCGTGCAGTCAGCATGTTGGCTGATCCGCAGCTTCAACGCGGCGCGGACGGGCGTATTCCGCGGCGGGATCTGCTGCGTCCTGACGAAGACGCTTACCGTCGCCTCAAGCTGGCGTTGTTTACCCAATCTACCTATCCCGGTGCTCCGTTGATCTATTATGGGGACGAAGTGGGAATGTACGGGGGGGATGACCCATTCTGTCGCGGACCGATGCAGTGGGCGGATCTTGGTTCTGCGGTCCGAACCGACCTTGCGGACGTGTATGCCGCCCTGGCACGCCTACGCCGGGGACGCCCTGAGCTGCGCCGAGGGGGGTATGAGCTACTACTGGCGGACGATGCTCGGCGACTGATCGCCTTCCGGCGGAGTGGCGCTTCGGGTTCGTCCGTTGTTTTGGTGAACAGCGGGCCAACTGGGCGAACTATCTGGCTGACACTAGGGCTGCCGCTGGCCGACGTGTCGTGGGTAACGCTGCGGACCGAGCCCGATAGTGCCCCCGCATTTCGCCGGCAGAGCCCAACTCGGTTGGACGGTCGAGGGCGGGCATCATTCGCCTGCCCGGCGATCGGAGCGACGGTGGTGTTCGTTGGGGGCGATGAATCCGGACTGTCGGGCACGAAACTCGTTGACAGTCCCGCTGGCCCGGCGTTAGAATGAAGGAACTACACGCGGTCCGGTCCCGGTGAGGGGTGCGGCGGGCACGAACCGATGGTGAGGGTGCGCCGTGCCCATAATCGCCGCGAGTGCCACATATCTGGTGGCTTGGCAGGTGCGGTCTACTTTACTGGTCCGACGCTTCTAAAGCAGAGAGGTCGACCGAGATGCGTTATCCCATGCCCAACGACGGAGGGGCAGCCGCAGCGAGTGGGAACACTCGCCACGGACGCAGGAAGCACCGATTCATCTCCCGCGGATTCACGCTTGTCGAACTCCTGGTAGTGGTATCCATCATCGCGCTGCTGATCTCGATTCTGTTGCCGTCGCTGAGCAAGGCCCGGCAGCAGGCTCGTTTGATTAAGTGCGTTGCCCACCAGCGCGGTTTGGCCCAGGCGGGCTTGGTGTTCTCCCAAGACCACCAGGGGCGCTTCCAGATATCCACAAACAACAACGGGCTCGCCAGGGCGGACTCCGGCAGACAGAAGTTCGAGTACAGCCCCCAGGGCGAGTTACTGGCCTGGCCGGTGGCGTTGGCCCAGGCCGCGAAGATCGGATTCCGCAGGAACAGCGACTGGGCCTTCCGCGGAGACCTCGGGAATCTGCAGGATGTGTACGCCAGACGGGGCGAAGCGTCGGAGGAGTTCGACCTCGCCACCTGCCCGGCGGATATGCTGGGTCTCTCGACGGCATTCTACCCCGTCGGTGCGGACATGTTGGTGGACACCGACGCAGGCACGGGTGACTCCTACTGGGGCCGCCTCAGTTTTGGTGTGAATGAGGACTTGGTCGGGTCGGAGGTCGTGGAGGGTAGTAGCGTTGGTGCGGTGGGCCGGTGGTGGCGCGATCCGCGGGGGACGCCGCGCTGGGCGATCGGTGAGACGGGCAACAACAAGGCTGGCGAACGATTCCAGGGCAACATGGATCGAGTGTACGACCCCAGCACGGTGCTCCTGATGGTGGATGCGGGTCCCAACGACGAGGATGAGTTGCTCAACGGCGAGATCAGCATCGGAGCGCCTGGAGGGTATGCGAACCTGATCATGAGCGCCCAATGTCCTGGCCCATATCTGGAGGACTTCGTCGGTCAGTGGTCCAACCGTATTCCAACCCGTCGGCATGCCGTCGGACGGGTCAACGTAGTCTTCGCGGACTACCACGGTGAGACGGTGACGCCGCTGGAATGGCGCGAGAGCGCCTACGTAGCCCAGAAGGTGCCGACCAAGTACAGTGAGAAGGTCCGTATTTCGCCGTATCGACCGTTCGCGGACTAGGACGGGCTCTGAGGGGTCTTGGACCGGAGGAACAGAAGCGCACGTCGCACCTGGACAGCCCTGGGGAGGGCTGGCCGGAGCGGAAAGAGGCGTGCATCCACAGAAGGAAAAGGGCTCGGCGCTGATGTGGATCAGCCCCGGGCCAAGGATCGGGCGGTCTCGAGGGACCGGTCGGTAGGCAAGTTAATAGATCATCGTCGATCTGTAAGTGCGGAAGCGAAAAGGAGCGAACTCATGACGCGTACGATTCTGTGTATGGTGGTACTGATCGCGGGGACAACCGCGGTCGCAGCCCCCCCGGGGGCTCTGGACGGCCAGAATATTCCGACGGATTACGCCTTGTCGACCGAGCTGGCGACCCAAACCAACCGGACCGGGTTCGGCAACCAGGTCCTGGGTACGGGAGCTTATTCCCCGGGCTCGGAGGTGGACGGGTTGCACCTGGCCATCGACGGAACTTACCTCTGGGTGGGGGTGACCGGCAATCTGGAGCAGAACGGCCATTCCTACGTGATCTTCATCGATCAGGAGTTCGTGGTCACCGGTCAGACCGAGCTGCGTTCCGAGGGCGTGGAAGGGCCTCCGTTCACCGTGCAGACTGCCTCGCGCGAGATCGTGGTCAGCACGAACGGAACGACTAACGGTGCCGACGATACCTGGGCATACGGATCCAACGGGACCATCCTTCCGTGTGAAGCGGACTATGCGCTGGCGGTGGACGTGTTTGGTGGGACGATGTCGGCGAGTGAGTATCGGCTGGTTGATCCCACCGGCCCGGCTGTAGGGACCCACGATCCCACCCCGGACAACCCGGGCGATCCTCTGTTGAATCTGTACGCTCAGCGGACGTGGGTGGCTCAGGGACCGGTCAATGATGGGAACGACATCTTCGAGAACCAGACGGCGCTGGGATACGAGTTTGGCGGTTTTAACAACACCAACACTTCAGGCGTTACGTGGAACGACGCTTCCAACGCGGATGCGGCCACCTCGGGTCTGGAGATCGCGATTCCGCTGGCCAACGTGGGCATCGGACTCCTCCCCAGCGTGGATACCATCAACATCTTCGTCGCCCTGGTCGATGGTGGCGGTTCCACCGGGACCATCGTGAACCAGACGTTGCCGGCGATCACGGACGTTGGGACCAGCGGTCCGTGCGATCCCCCCGCGGCGATCGGTCTCCGTCAGGACCTTACCCCCATTGCGTCGTGCCGCTTCGTGGATTTGTCCACGCTGCCGACGTTTACGGGTACGGCTGAGGGGATCATTCATCCGGCTGAGTACGGTGCAGTCGCGCCGCTGGAGTCGCAGACCTGCCCGACGCCGTACGGCGATCAGGACTGGGATCCGAACGCATCGACAACCTCGGGCGGATCGGAACTCAACGTTATGTGGGCCGACAACGATGACCAGTTCCTGTATCTGGGGATCACCGGTAACGTCGAGCCCGGCGGAAACACTCTGCAGTTGTTCATCGACGTCACCTCCAACGGCGGTCCCGTGGGATCGCACGTGGCCACGGCAATGGACTACGTCCCGTTCCAGGCCCTCAAGGGACTGGCCGGCGATGAATACCCGAACGGTCCGCTTCCGGGAGACGCGGCGCTTACTTACGAGTACGCCTACGGGATCAACCTGGACGGCGGCAGCCCGACGACCTGGGTCGATTTCTGGGACTTGGTGAACAGCAACGGCGACTACCGCGGCTCTTCGCAGCGCGAATCCGGTGACGGAACCCTGAGTGGGGGGAACAATCCCAACGGGATGATCGTGGCGTTGAACGACCTCAACGAGGACGGCGTGGAGGGTGGCTTCGGCGACTGCGGAGGCGACACGTCCTCCAACGCCCTTGACGTGGCGTTGACGGCGCGAAGCGCGACCCTTGGCTTTGAGATCGCCATCCCGCTGGCCGACATTGGGCTGGATAGCGTGGCCTTCCCCCACGGGGTCTATCTGTGGGCCTACATCACCGGAAGCGGGCCGGACGCGTGGGGCTCGAACCAGAGCCTGCCCAGCATGCGTAACGTGACCGGCAACGGTGAAGAGGTTGAGAACGTGACCATGGATGTGACCAACTACACCGATCCGCTCAATGGCGCGGTGGACTGTCGCAACTTCGAGGCCCGGGCGGCCAAGTACACTCTGGTTGGGGCTTCGTGCGCCGGCGTTGAGGTTCCGGCTGGCGATGACTCCTTTGCGACGCCGTGTGGTGCCACGGGTTATGACTTTGTCGCTTCGCCACTCCCCGCGGACTTCTTCGGTCCGGGTTCGGATCCCTTCACCGGTGCCGTGGGTCTGGGCGGTGCTGGCGGCGGATTCTCTGCGGATACCACGGTGCGTCGTCTGGCGGACATGTGCTTCGACCAGGCACTTCCGGAAACCGAGGTCATCGATGCGGAGATCGTGGCCCTCGACCTGGTGAGCTGTGCCCCGATCACGGTGACCTACGGCGGCTTGAACCCCGAGTTGTGGGACGTGGACGTGGACCTCTCCCCGACGCCTGCCCCGGTCGGATCGCTAAGTGCGACCAAGACGCACGCAAATGGTGGTACGTTCGATTCGCTCCTGCCGGTGCTGCCGAGGTTTACCTTCACGATGGTAGATCCGCCGAACACCGTGAAGGTACTCGACTTTGGCGCCGTGCCCCTTCCAGCCACTGACATGGGCGCTGTGGGTGTGCCCTGGCTGCACGAAGATGCTGGTGTGAGCCCGCATTGTCCCGGCAACTTCTGCCCCGGCGTTGACGAGGTGGGTGGCCTTCCGTGCTGCCCGCCCGAGAGCTGTCACGAAGGACCCAGCCCAGGCCACCTGCACTGTGTCTATCCGCCGGAATGCGAGCCCTGTACATACAACTGTCCGTGGGGGCTGGACTTCCAGATCAACCAGACCTGTCCTGATTCGGACGTGAACTGCGACGGAAACATCAACGCACTGGACATCGCCGTTGTTGTTAGCGGTCTGAACTGGTTCAAGACAGTGGGTGATGCCGACAACGCTCGTGCTGACGTTGATCGTCTCGGCAACGTTGCCGCACTGGATATTGCCCCGATCGTCAGCGGTCTGTGCTGGTTCCAGTAGGGACTTGACCAAGACGCCCACGGCAGCAGCCTCGTGATTCGAGGTCCCGCCGCCGTCGCGGCTCTTGATAGAAGCAACCAGAGCCCCGCTCGTCACTCTGTGGCGAGCGGGGCCTTTTTCCAATCTCAAGCGAGTTTTTCCACTTGCACTGAACAGCCCACGAAAGCTCTTTGAGAAGCGTCCTCGCGTTCGCTAGAGTCTGTGATGGAGTTCAGTCCCGGGGTGGTCTTCTCTATCGGAGCGATTTGAGATGTTGATCGATTGGCGCACTGCGTGCATCGCAGCGACCCTACTCTTCACCGCATCAGCTTCGGCAGCGCCGCTCGACGGCCGCGAGGTCGCCGACGACGTTTTCTACATGTACATGCCTATCGTCTGGCGTGACTCGGACAGCGATTCCTACCGGTTCGGCGACTTCGGCGGAATGACCGCGTCGCTCGACTACCTCGAAGACCTCGGAATCACTGCAGTGTGGATGACCCCGATCTTCCCCTCGCCGGCCTACCACGGTTATCAGCACGGAGCCGCCGATCAGGTCAACTCGCGCCTGGGAACCGAGGCGGAGTTCCTCAGCTTCGTCAGCGCCGCCCATGCCCGCAGCATCAAGGTGTTCATCGACTTCGTGGTCTACGGCGTCAGCCACGATTCGGTCTGGTACCAGAGCGCCTACGCCAACCCCGCCTCGACTTACGACGACTGGTTCTCGTTCACCGACGCCGGAAACACCCAGTCCGACCTCAGCTTCAGCTACTCGACGTGGAACGGGGACACTGTGGGCTTCATCCACTGGAACCTGGACAACGCGGATTGCACCAACTTGATCACCGGCTGGGCGACGGATTGGCTGGACCCGGACGGGAACGGGAACCCCTCCGACGGCGTGGACGGTTTCCGATTGGATCACGTCTCGGCGTGGCACAACGACGAAAGCCCGTGGGGCTATCACCTCGACTGGTGGATCGACTGGAAGGCGGAGTTGCTCACCATCAACCCGGACGTGTTCACCTTCGCGGAGCAGGCTGATTGGGGTTCACACGGGGTGGACCTGCTTCCGGCCCACGATGCAGCCATGACCAAACCATTCCTATTCGCAGCCCGCGACGCCTTGAGCAGCGAGACGGCTGCCTCGTTGTACAGCGAGATGGCCGCCACCACCGCGGTCCTGCCCCCGGGCAAGACCTTTCTCGGCACGCTCGGCGATCACGACCTGGATCGGATCACCTCGGTGATCGGCGGAAGTCTCGCCAAAGCAAAAGTCGCCGCAGCCATCCTGATGACCCAGCCGTCCCCCCCGGTGATCTACTTCGGTGATGAGATCGGTATGCTGGGCACCAAG
>JAAEQG010000499.1 GCA_024231775.1 bacterium | reverse complement strand
TCCACGTTACCGAAAGCAAGGGTCACCTTGCCCTTCTGGTTGGTCGTCTTCACGACTTCGAATCTCTCCGAATCTGGTGTCGTGATGGTGATGGTGACGCCGGCAATGGGTTGCCCGTCGGTATCCACGACCTGTCCCGAGATACGGGCCATCTGGGCCGCAGTCTCCGGGGCTGACAGGGCCAGAACCGCTCCGACCAGCACCGGAACCATAATTACTCGAGAGAGTCTCATGAGGTCTCCTTTGCGACGCCGACGCGCGGTCATAACCGCACGGTGGAAAAGGGACCCCGGTGCCGAAGCACCGGGGTCGGAGAGACGATCCAGCGGATCTTCTAAAAACGAAGTCCGAGTGACAAGCGGATGGTGCGAGGCTCTTGGTACGCCTCCTCGTCCTCCGCCAGACCCCACGAATCGCCCTTGCGCCAGTGGACGCCCTCGACCGGTGTTTCGGTGAAGGGGTTGAAGGTCTCCAGGCTGCTGTCGCCGTGGGCGGAAAGGACGCTAGTGTTTGGCCATTTTACGGCATGCTCGTTGAACACGTTGGTCACCTCGGGCTGCAGGAAGAACTCGAGCTGGGTGCCACCGATGTCGACGAAGAACGAGTAGTTGAGGGCGAGGTCGGTGCTGGTGACGGTGTCACTCCTGAAGGCGCCGCGGTCGGAGAAGTAGTACCTCTGAGGTAACACGTTTCCGGCGTATCCCAAATCGGCGGGGTCACCGACGTACGGCACGGTGTCGACGAGGCCATAGGCGCTGTACGGCGTTCCCGAGAGGAATGACTGCAACAGGCTCACCGAAAGATTGTGGCGGCTGGTGGCAATTGCGTCCCACACCACCCAGGCGTGGAGCTTGTGGGTCTGGTCGAGGGACAGGAGGCCGGACGGCATGTGCCAGGATGCGTCCTTGTATTCCCTGTATTCGAAGATCGAGCCGGGCACCGGACCCATAAAATCGACTTCGCCGTCGAAGTTGCCCTTGGCCCGGGACCAGGTGTAGTTGGCGCCGATGTTCCAGCGCGAGCCGATCTGATAGTCGAGGCGGGCCATGATGGCGTGGTACTTGCGGCGGAGAACCGAATCGTCGTTGGAATAGACGGATACGTCGATGAGTTCGCCGCTGCCCGGAATCTCGGCGTGTTCCCCGGGGGTGTTCTCCGCGGCGTAAAAGCTGCCGTACTTGCGGTGCACGTAGTCGGCCCGCAGCACGCCCCGGGTGCCGAGGCGGAACGAGGCGCCGAGCGTGTACTCGTCGCCGTAGGGTGCCCTCATGTTGTCACCCACCCTCGGTGTCAGGCCCGGATACCCGAGAATATAGCCCCTGTCCAGGTTGTCGGTACCGCCGTAGACGTTGAAGAACCAATCGAACATGGCGTCGAGCGCGTCGGAGTTGGTGGGGTATTCCGGCGTGCCGGCAATGATCTCGGGTCCGGAGTAGGCGTAATAGATGTAGACATAATCGCCGGCCGCGGATCCCGCGGTGCTCTGACTCTGGGTGAGAGCGGTCACGTAGCGGTTGAAGCCGGCGGTGAGGATGATGCCGCCGTCACCCTTGACGTCATAGCTCGCCGACAGGCGCGGGCTGACCCGAGAGTCGTCGGCGGTCTTCAATCCGGCCTGGTCGGCGGCGTCGTGCTGGTCGTAGCGCAGACCGAGGTTGACGGTCAGCTTGTCGTTGA
>JAAEQG010000498.1 GCA_024231775.1 bacterium | reverse complement strand
GGGGGCACGAGATCGCGGGGACCGCCCGGTATTGGGAATCGAGAAGATCCTGAGTCAGGATCGGTTCAAGGCTCCCTCCAAGGCTCCCTCCAAGACCCCCATGAAGTACCACGGCCGCGGTTCCATGTGGACAGCCCGAGGCAAGAGCCGCTCTGTGGAGCGAGTTCAACGCGGGCCGGCGCAGGGTCTGGTAGGAGACGACGAAGCTGACGCCCCCAGTAATGCCCGGATGGCATTATTGCGGAGCACAGGCATCTGACAAGGATGCGGACGAGCTGATCGCCTTTGCCGCGGAGCTGAAGACCGAGGTTCTCCAGTGGCTCGATAGCATACATCCCGAGCTCCTGTGATGCGTGGAGCGGGGGTAGACGAGCTGTACCACCAGGTGTCTCCGCCGTCAACCAACGGAAGAGATTCGAGGCAATCCCTACCCATAGGGGTGGCAAAGCTGCGCGCCCCGGCGCCAGCCGGTTCTCGAGCAAACCGCGATCACGCAGCCGGCGCTCTATGTCGTCGAGTACGCGTTGGCGCGGCCGTGGACGGAAAGGGGCGTGCGCCCGCAGAAGATGCTCGGCCACTCGGCCACTTGATCGGCGAGTACGTGGCCGCCACCATGGCCGGGGTGATGCCCGCACCTCGTAGCTGACCGCGTCGACCACGGAGATGTTCGCCGTGTTCCGGGTGGCGGCGTAGAGAGATCCCCGGCGGATGGTCAGTGGCTTAGTTCTCGCGAGCAGAAGTGGCTCAATTCTGGCAAGCGCTGAGGACTGGGATCCGTGGTAGGAGGTCGGAATGGCGGAGCTTACACCCGGTTCAAAGAGCCCGTCCGGGTGGTGACGTTGCCAGCCAACCGCGGATGATGCCGCAAGCCTCCTCGAGAGAGAAACGTTCTCCCCAGAACATCGGGGAGATGCTTTGGTGGGCTTCAAGCAATGCCTGTCGAACGGATGCATCCTGGAGGAGCCAGGCCGGATCATCGGGCGTCGGGCGACGACGGATTTGTTTGGCGCTCACCATCTCTTCGATGAGCTCCTCGATTTCCATGCCGAGCGCCGGCAGCTCGCCCTGGCGGACGATGATCCGGGCTGCATCTCCGTAGTGGCGAATGAAGGACGCGGGCTCCATCGGATCGCGCGGAAACCGCCGGGAGACCGCGTCGAGCTTCTCAATCAGGGTGACAAGCGGGTGGACGCAACGAACCCGCGGGCGGTTGTCGGTGACGTCACCGAGTTGCTGCTGCTCTTCCAGCCAGTCGTGGACGAAAGAGCTCAACGTTCGCGGCACATGGGGCGTCACCCGTGCCGATCCCACCTCGAGCAGGACGAAGGGTCGGATGTCCGGTCCGAGATCTTCCAGGAAGAGCCCCGGATACTCCACGCGATATCGCGCACTGCGGGAGTATTTGTCAATACTTTCAGGCTCCAACGAGACGCTGGCGTGCGTAACGTCGATCACCTTGTCGAGAGCTTCGAAGAACGCCCGCCGTTGCCTGATCGGTCCCCGGTTCATGCTCGTCCACGACCTGACCGGCTGGACCCCCGCCGCGTTGCCCGGCTCAACGCGCAGGTCGAGATCTTCAGAGAAGCGCTGAATGAGCCCGAAGCCCTTCGACAGCGAAGTGCCGCCTTTGAACCAGACTGCGAGCTCGGAGCGTTGGAGCGCCCACAAGGTGTGAGTCACCCAGTAGTCCTTCTCGACCAGAGCCCGGTCGATCGCCACCGCCTCGGCGACGATGGTAAGAAGCTCACGCAGCTCCGGATCCTCGTGCAGAAAGCTCACGCCGTCGCTGCGCGGATCGCGCACTCCACCAGATCCTGGGTTCTCCGAGTCCCGTACTCCCGAGCCATCCGACGCAGGGTCGGCTGGTCGAAACGTCCGTGGCGCAGCGCCTCGGCGAGTGCGGTCGCCAGCCGGTCCTGCGAGGTCCCCGCCATCTCGCGATGCTCCAGGAGGTCGATGGCGTACCATTCCGCGTTCGGCTGCCGCGGGAACCGCACCCGGCGCAGGCGATAGCGCCGGCGGCCGAGCGCGAACTCCCCGGAACGTCTGGTGTTGTAGACCAACACCACCGGGAACAGCGCCGTCGCCCCAAGTCCGAGAGCGTTCCAATGGGGAGGCCCGGTCACGACGAACTCGTCGCTGCCCAAGAAGGCCCTGAGGATTTCCGCGTCTTCAGGCGGTACCCGCCCGAAACGGCTGTCCCTCGGGGCGTAGAACAGGCCCTGGGTCAGCGGCTGCAGACGACCTTCCCGCACCATACGGCTGGCCAGCCGTGCGGGGTTGGCTCCCCATACCGCCAACTCCCGGGTGCGGTAGACCCGGCCGGGCTCGAGTTGGGGCTGGGCTGGTGCTGGCATGCCGGAAATCTCCCGAAGAAAGCATACAACCAGCTCGATGATTCGTCAAACGGTCGGCGCCGGAGCCCTGGCTTCGAATCGAGCTTGAGCCGAGCTTCGCCTGGTCGGTGAGCTCAGCCCGCACCTCGTAGCTGACCGCGTCGACCATCGAGATGATCGCCGTGTTCCCGGTTGGCGGCGTAGAGAAATCCCCGGCGGAGGGCACCGGAGTGCCGATGATGCTCTCCCGGCTCTCCGGCACCAGGATCTCCCCAAATCGTCCCCCTCGAAGCGTCCCCTGGGGCCGTTCCGCCGCCCATCCCAAAAAAATCTGAATCCGAGGCAAGAATTCCATGCC
>JAAEQG010000497.1 GCA_024231775.1 bacterium | reverse complement strand
TATTCATCCACCCCCTCGTCCCCCACCCCGTCCCGGTTGACCACCACACCGACCGGCAAGCCCAACTCGCCACGGGCCACCTCTACCGCCATCCGCAGATCGTGCAGGCCAAAGGGAGTCGGTTCGGTGACCATCAACACAAAATCCGCCCCCCGCATACTCTCGACGACGGGGCAAGCGGTGCCGGGCGGTGCGTCCAGGATAATGGGGCGGTCGCCGGCCTCGGGTGGGATGACCCAGCGCTTTAACTGGCGAATGATGGGCACGGCCATCGGCTCGCCCACGTTCATCGTGCCCTGGGCAAATTCGACCCCATTCGCCTGCCCCCGCTCAATACTGCCAATCACGTGCAGCACCTCTTCAATCGCGCCGGTGGGACAATTGATGGCGCAACTGCCGCAGCCGTGGCACAGTTCGGGGAAAACGAGCACACCCTCTCCGACCACGGCGATGGCGTGATACTGGCATACCTCGGCGCAGCGCCCGCAGTAGGTACATTTGTCAAAATTCACTTTCGGCGTCATCTGCCCCACCTCGCGGTGTTCCTGAACGTCAGGGTGAAGAAAAAGGGCAGCATTCGGTTCC
>JAAEQG010000496.1 GCA_024231775.1 bacterium | reverse complement strand
TTGGTTGTTTGTATCCGAGCCCAACGAGATGGTGATCATGATGGGGGCCGTTGCTCTCACCATCTGCCTGGCCGTGGGCTGTTCGTTGTTGATCTCGCTCACCTTCATTCCGCTCGCCGCCGCCCACCTGGCGCCGCGCGCCGAAGTCACTCCCGGATATGTCCTCAGGCGGCTGGTGCCTACCTACCGCCGGATCCTGGATTGGACCCTTGACCACCGGTTCATCACGCTGTCTGCTTTGCTGCTGTTTTCGGCCAGTGCCGCCATTCCGATCATCAAGATCGAAAAGGTCGGTGAGCCAGCCTCGCCGGAGCGGGCCGTGACCATCCGTTACAACGTTGTCGACGACATCAGTCTGGAGGTCATGGAGGGTTATGTAAACGTGGTCGAGCAGTGGTTGTTCGGTCGCAAGGAAGAGCTCGGGTTTGAGAGCGTTTACACCTACTTCACCGAAGGTGGTTACGGGCTAACCTCGGTCTACCTGCCCCCTGACCGGGCCGACCCGGACGCAATTTCTGGCCTGCGCAGCGGGTTGCGGGAGGGCATGCCGGTAATTCCAGGGGTCGAGTTGGAGGTTGGTGATCGTGATCGGCGACGCCATGGTGGCGGCCAGGATCGCCGCGTCGTTTGGGTATCACTAAACGGAGAAGACCCGGAATATCTCGAGGAGTTGGCGCTTGACGTTGAAGAGCGCCTGCGCCCGCTCGAGCACGTCGAGGAGATTTGGGGTCCCACCTTGGAGGGTCAGAAAGAGCTCCGTCTGCTGGTATCAGCCGACGCCGCCCACCAGGTCGGGGTCAGTCCGCGCACGATTGCCGAAACCGTCGCCTTTTCCTTTCGTGGTCGTCGCATGCGCCGATTCCAGGGACCCTCAGGCGAAGTCGAGATGTGGATGGGTCTGCCTGACGACGCCCAACCGGGCCTTGACGCCCTTGCCGATCTGGCCATACCACGGCTTGAAGGCGGCACCGTACCGTTGAGTTCGGTCGCCGAGGTAACCATGGCGCGGACCAACGAGAGGCTGATCCGCATCGACCGCAAGACCACCCAGCGGGTGGCGGTCCAGTTCGACAAAGACGCCGTGACCACTGGCGAGGCCATGGACATGGTAAAGGCGCGGATGGAGGGTTTTGCCGTACCCGAGGGTTACGAGTGGGACTTTGGCGAATCGGGTCGTCACCGTGACGAAGCATTGGCGACCATGTTACGCGGGGTAATTCTCTCGCTGATGGTGGTTATTCTGCTGATGGCAGCCCTATTTGAATCGATCACCCAGCCCTTTGCTGTGGTAATCACCTTGCTCACCGCCTTTTTCGGAGCCTTCTGGAGTCTATGGCTTTTTGGTTTCAGGCTTGACGCCGTCGCCTTCATGGGGGTAATCATTCTGATCGGCATCGTGGTCAACAACGGCATCGTCTTGGCCGACCACGTCAATTCTCTCCGCAGCGAAGACATGCCGCGTCGGCAGGCCCTGATCACTGGCTGCGGTGACCGCATGCGTCCGGTACTGATGACCGCCATCACCACCATTTTCGGTCTTATCCCTCTCGCCGTATCCCAGGCCACGGTTGCCGGGGTCTACATCGACTCAATAGCGGTCGCGGTAATCGGCGGCCTGACCACCTCGACCATCTTCACCCTTTTGGCCCTTCCAGTATGGTACGCCACCTTGGACGACCTCTTCGCCGCTTTCCTCCGCTCCTTACCACGCAGAGTAGCGCCGCGGAGGAACCGCGCGGGGTAGCGCCGCGGAGGAACCGCGCGGGGTAGCGCCGCGGAGGAACCGCGCGGGAGCAAAGGAGCCCCAACGCACACCCGACCAGGCCCTGAAACCTACCGGGTGAGGCT
>JAAEQG010000495.1 GCA_024231775.1 bacterium | reverse complement strand
GGGCTCGAGGCCACCGTACCCCAAGGCTGGGTCACGCCAGAGCTGGGCACGCTCAAGGCGGTCATACCGCTGGTCACGATCGGTTCCCTGGGCGCGTCGCTGCTCCTGTTGGACCGGATTGGCGGGAAGTGCGGACTTCCGACGCTTGTCCGGAGAGCCCACCAGCTCATCCTGGCCGCCAGCGCAATGCTGTTCGCCCAACTCCTCTGAAGCCCCGTCCCCCGAGACGAATCCAGGCTTGCCTGCCCCGACGCCCCTCCCCCACGTGGTCGGGCCTGCACGCCCGGAGTGACGCCGGCGTAGCTCGGCCCAAGAATCTGCGAGGAAATCCTAAAGATTTAGTTGACAGCACGGTGGCGGCTCGGTATTCTACAACTAAGTTTTTAGGTGGCCGATCGGGAGCTCTGCTAGTGGCACAGAAACGTGATATGAAACTGACGCCTTTGGAGGCGATCATCATGGACTGCGTTTGGGGCCTGTCTCAGGCGACCGTGCGGCAGGTCCAGGATCGCCTCAAGCCGACCAGGCCGATGGCCTACAACACGGTGCTGACGATGATGGGCATTCTTCGCGAGAAGGGCTTCCTTCGCTCCAGGCGAGAGGGACGCGCCGATGTCTATCATCCGTCCGTGACTCGCAAACAGGTGGGGCGATCATCTCTGCGCGAGCTGCGCGATCGATTCTTCGCGGGATCGGCACGCGGCTTGGTCAGTGAATTGCTCGACTCGGAGCGTTGGTCGGCGGAGGAGATTCGCGCCATCCGGCGCGAGGTGGATCGCAAGCTGCGCGAGAAGGACGGTAGAGCGAGTGGAGCATGACGCCGATGGCTGACACCCTCAACAACTCTGGTCGCTGGCTGACGGAGCACTTGTGGTCCGTAAGCGTCGAGCTGGCAATTCTGACCGCGCTGGTCGTCGCCGCCCTGGCTGTTCTGCGGATCAAGTCGCCAGCCGTACGTCATCTCTTCTGGTGTCTGGTACTGATCAAACCGTTGACAACGATCCTTGCTGCATCACCGGTGTCGTTTTACGGCTTCCTCCAGCTCCAGCCCACGCCAAACGTCTCTCTCACGGTGGCCGACGATGTGGCCGGAGACATGCGTCCCTTCCCAGCCGGCAAGGAGTCCATGACTGAGCGCAGGGCGCACGTACGGCGCCAAGTCTCGATCGGGCCTCCACCAATCGGGCAAGAGCCTACCTTGGATCGTTACGGGATCGTGGCGATGGGTTACCTGCTCGCAGCAGCAGGCCTGGGCTTGCGTTTGGTGCTGGGTTGCGCGTACGTATCGTTCCTGCGCCATACCGCACGTGTGCAATGCGATGGTGCTCTGACAGAGCTCTTGGCGCGTACGGCAAACCGACTGGGCGTGCGTCGCCGAACCACGCTTGCCGTGTCAAACACCGCTCACAGCCCAGTGCTCGCGGGCATCCTTCGTCCGGCGATTCTCCTGCCAGAGCAGACTGTCCGGGCACTCTCGCGCTCACAGCTCGAGTACATCCTGGCCCACGAACTCACGCACCTGAGACGCTGCGATAACCTGATCCTCCTGCTCCAGCGCCTCGCGGAGTTGGCGCTGTTCTTTCATCCGGCAATCTGGCTATGCGGCTGGGCGCTGCGACGCGAGGCGGAAGCGGCGTGCGATGATGTGGTACTGCGGCGGTTCGACGGCCCCGCCGGATATGCCGATAGCCTGACCAGCGTAGCCGAGATGCGGAACGGGCTTACCCGCCGCTTACTGGTCAACACGTTTGCCGCAGCCGAGTCCAACCTCGCGGTCCGCGTTCACCGGATCCTCCGAGAACCGGCGGGACGGATGAGCCTCGGCCTGAGCATTGCCTCGGCGGTTGCATTCTCCGCCATAGCCGGCCTTGGATTGCCAACGGCCAAGGCGCGCACCGTCACACAATCGCCCGTCGTCGCCGCTGGCGTGACTGCCAGACTAGGAGAGACTGCCATGACCGATCAACTCAAGTACGGGTTTCGATACAACCCGATGGAGTTTGCAGACACCGATGGATCGCTGGAGGGGGCACTGGTTCGCACGTTCGTGTTCCATGAGCCCCATCCCGGCGACAGGCAGATGATTCAGGACGAGATCGCCGCTATCAAGGTCTTCGAAGCCCCGGACTCCGATGGGGACGGCTGCGGCCTCCCGGCGATACCCTTCAAGGTCAACTGCGAGAACCTTCTGCGCGCCGTGCAGCTCGGCGCCACCGAGGAACACCCCGAGGTGCGGCGGGCTCTGGGCCTGCTGGACCGCCTACCAGACAAGCCCAGGCAACCGCTGGGCGGGGATGCCCTTCACGCGCTCCATCTGCTTGGACGAGCCGATCATCCGGCGGTGCGTCATTCGCTGCGCTGGCAGATAGACCACCCGGACGGACTGATGGACCCCTACGAGGGATGCCCCTGGACTCCCTCGGGGGCGCTACCGGGCTTATGGGCAGTGCGGGACCTGGAGGACGTCGGGCCGCTCGTTGTGCAAAGCCTGACGGTCATTCGCGACCGCATCGAGGGAACCGGCTGCCTGGCCTTCAACGACCCTTGGAGCTTCGTCAACTGTGCAGCTCATATCGAGCATCCGATTGCCCGCGAGGTTCTCATCCGCCAGATCCCGATGATCCTCCGTGCCCAGCAACCGAGTGGCGGCTGGGGCGAGAACACGTTCAAAGTCTTCGCCGCACTGAGAAGGCATGGATTGCTGGACGAGCTGCGCAACAAACCGCCTCTGCCCCCGGACTGGAGGGTCGTCCACTCGATTCCCGCTCCTGAGGGTGATCTCTGGGGATTCCTTTGGGACGGTGAGCGACTATGGACCGGCGTTCGGGAGAGCAACGAAGCGCTTGCCATCTCACCGGATGACGGCCGCCTCCTGAATCGCGTGGAGCTCCCCGAGGGCCACGGTCGCTGGCTGGGATGGTGGAACGGTAAACTGGCCGTGACCCAGGGGAGCCCATCGAAGAAAGATCCCAAGCGGCTGCTGCAGATCGACCCGGATGATGGACGTGTTCTCCAAGACGTATCGCTGGACAAGCTCGAGAATGTTGGAGGCGTGGTCCAACTGGGCAATCAACTCCGCGTGTTCGACGCGTTCTTCGGCTGGGTGTTTGTGCTGGATGCATCCAAGCCCCGCAGGCCCTGTCAGCTCGACATTCATGATCCGAGTCCGCTGCCTATGACGGCCAACGCAGCCGGTGAGGAAACACTGTGGTACGTCGATGGATGGGCGCCGTGGATCGTCAAATGCGACCACGAGGGCCGTCTGCTCGATTGGAGTGAGAGGCCGTTTGCAGGCTACGAAGGTGTTGCGTGGGATGGCGAGCACCTCTGGGCCATCGACAAAACCAATCAGCGGATCTGCGCCATTGAGAAGACTGACACCGCACCGCGCCCGTCTCAGGTTGGGAGGTAGAACCATGGCCGAGATCCTGCACGAGAACAACAAGGTGTGGCTGGACGTGGACCCGTACTATCCGCCGAAGCACAAGCATCCCAACACTGCTTTCAAGGCAACCGCCATCGCTACCCAGGCCATGGGTGAGGGCCTCCGCTATGAACTCCTGATGGGCATCTCGGGGGCAGCGTTCCGCGTGCAACTCCACGAGGAGTGGTGTCCCAGCTCGCCGCACCCGAACTGCGGCTTCGATTGCAGCGCCATCGCTATGGCAGCGATAGAGTTCAGAACGCTACCACTCTTCGACTGCGCGGCGGACGCCGCGCGCCAGCCCTCGACTCAAGATGCGATCATCGCGTCCATCGACAGAGGCCACCCGGTCCTCTTGTGCGCTAAGGAGACGGGCCTCGTCGTCGGATACCTGGCCGACGGTGATGAGCGGCAGCTCCTGATCCGCGAACCATACAGCAACAGGGGGGATGAACCTGTGCCGCTGGAGGAGC
>JAAEQG010000494.1 GCA_024231775.1 bacterium | reverse complement strand
CAGCCTGGCCGTGCAATTGGCGTTGGCCGTGGCTGTGCCGCTGGTGTTGTTGCTGACCTCTCCTTTCGACGTTGGCAGTGTTGACACTCCGCTGGCGGCGCTTTTGGGGATGGGGGTCGGGTTAGTGTTGTTCGCGCAGATGGAGCCTTTTAACGCGGGCGGCCCGCTGTGGCAGCGTGTCGTGCGTTTCTTGGTTGGAGCGGTCGGCTTGCTCGGTTTGTACTTTGGGCTCAAGGCCGTCTTTCCCGACGAGGGCGAGCCATTCTATGTTCCCTTGCGGATCGTGCGTTATGCGTTGGTGGGGGTGTGGATCTCGCTGGGCGGGCCGTGGCTGTTCGTGCGGCTCAACTTGTCACCGCCGCCTGTGGTTGAGCAGGAGGGTGGTTTGAGCTAGAGTCATTACCCCCGATAGCTGAACAGTGTACCGATCACGGCCACGATGACCACCGCCATCACTATCCCCAGCAGCAGCGGCCAGGTGGGGGTGGGTGGTGTCTCGGCGTCCGTTTGGTGGGTGTTGGAGGGCGTGGCGCTAGGAAGCGGAAGGGCAGTGGGAGGCAGGGCTAGAGTTGGGGTTGGGATTGTGATTGTGATTGGTGTTTCGGTGGCAGTGGGTGCGCTGGCCTCGGTGGGTGGGGGTGTGAGGGTTGGTGCAGGGAGCGGAGTGGGTGTGTCGGTGGGGAGGGGCGTATCGGTGGGGAGGGGCGTGGATGTGGGAAGGGTGGCCGGCGTCTCTGTTGGCGCGACCTCGGTGGGGATGGGCGTGGCGACGACTTCCGCCGGGGGCGGTAGGTCGCTGCCCTCGACGATCAGGTAGGTGGGGCCGCCGATGATGCAGCCATCCAATGGGTCGGCGCAGCGTGCCCCGGGCAGTGTGAACGTGTATTGTCCGTCCACCGGTTCGATGATTTGTTCTGCGCCGGTCTGGTCGATCAACCGCGCGTTGGCGGCCAGTGCAGGTACCAAGACGGTCGCGGCAGAGGCGGTGCGGGCCCAGAGGACGCGGGTGGTGCGGTTGCCCCGGTCGAGGGTGATTATGATGTAGAGCGGCTGGCGGTTTTCGCGGGCGGAGATGGTACCGGCATAGTGGGTCGTGATCAGCCGGTAAGCATCAAAGGCCGGACGGCGGGACCCATCGGGCCGCAGTATGCCAAAGGGTTCGCCCCCGGGTGGCAGTCCAGAGTCCATCCACTTGTAGACGGCGATGCGTTCGGCGCCCGCGCTGAGCGCCAGACCAAAGCTCTGTAGCAGGAAGCCGGACTGTTCCTCCAGGCTCACCCGCCAACGGGGCCGTTCCAACGGCCACAGGGGGTCGCTATCGGGCGAGGCGTTCGTCTCATTGACCCATACCGGTTTGTTCAGTCCATAGGCGCGCATCGCGGCGCGAGTTTCGTTGATGATGTAGGGTACAGTTTCGGTCTGAAAGTAGATGTGGGTAGCGACGACGTCGAAATAATAGTTGTGCGCTGGCGCGGTGGGGTCTTGTACGACGTGGGCCAGGAATTTTCTCATATAGTCACGGTCGTGCCAAAATGTCATACCGGCCAGGTGAATGGTGACGTTGGGGTTAGCCTCGTTCGCGACCAGGTAGGTGACTTTG
>JAAEQG010000493.1 GCA_024231775.1 bacterium | reverse complement strand
GCCATGCTGGACATGATCTGCAAACACAGCTCATGATCGTCCTGCAGCGCTCGTCGGAAGGGATCGATCGGTAGGAGCACGCAGGAGGTATCCGCGGTGGCTTCGGCAAACGCCGGACAGGCAAACCCGCCGATGGCGGCCACCTCGGCGAACGTAAGCCCGGGGCTGACGAAGTGAAGAACGTGCTCCTTGCCGCTGGGGGCGGTCTTGAAGATCCGCACCGCCCCGCTCCCGACCACGAACACGCCGGGGCAGGGCTCGCCCTGGCGGAACACCAACTCACCCTTCGCGTAGTGTCTAATCCGGGCCAGCGACACCAGCCGCTCCAGAGAATCGCCCCGGACCTCCGAGAAGAATCGGCAGTTCGTGATGATGTACTGCGCGGTCCCAGGATGCTCCATCATCAAACTCCTTCCCCGGCAACGTCCATTAGCCGGCATCCCACCCGCCACCCCGCCCCTCGGTCCGGAATACCCGAACGAATCGCCCCCGGCTTGATCCAGGTCAAGGACAGCCGCATTTTGCGGTGCATAATCGCACACGAAGATGGCGGGGGCAACGCACCTGGACGAAAAGGAATCAACCGGGCAACCTCTGGACCCGCTCAGACAAGGAGACGCTTATGCAGCCTCATCCCATCTTGACCGGCAAGCGCAAGATTGTGCGTATCGACGAAGACAAGTGCGACGGTTGTGGCCAGTGCATTCCGTCATGCGCGGAAGGGGCCATCCGGATCGTGGACGGCAAGGCACGGCTTATCTCGGATCGGTTCTGCGACGGCCTCGGTGCCTGCCTCGGTGATTGCCCGCAGGACGCCATCAGCATCGAGGAACGCGCAGCGGAGGCCTTCGACGAGCAGGCGGTGCAAGCCCATCTCGCCCAGAAGACCGACCATCCCGCACCGGTAGGGGGATGCCCGTCGGCTCGGATGTTCGATTTCTCCTCCACCGCCACCCGGAAGGAGCGCCTCGCAAATGATACCTCCGCCGCTCCGAGTGCCCTGAGTCACTGGCCGGTTCAGTTGCACCTGCTTCCGCCCACCGCGCCGTTTCTGCAGGGGGCGGACCTGCTGATCTGCGCTCCGTGCGTACCCATAGCCATGGCGGACTTCCACGCCCGCCTGCTCTCCGGTCGGGCGGTGGCGCTCGCCTGCCCGAAGCTTGACAATCAGACCGGGTATGTGGAGAAACTGACCACGTTGTTCGCGGAAGCCAACCTGCGCAGCCTGACCGTGGCTCGGATGAGCGTGCCCTGCTGCGGCGGATTGCTCATGCTGGCCCGGAGCGCTCGTCAGGTGGCGGGGTCCAGTCTGCCGATCGGCGACTGGGTGATCGGGCCGGAGGGGAGTATCGTCGAAACCAACGAGGTTGCGTAGCCGAAGGCGGTTACGCGTGTCCCAGCCCTTCAGCGGTGGGGTTGTTATCGCGGAACAAGAATCCACATGCTGATGTTCAAGACAAACTCGTTTGCCCTGAAGATCGGCTTAGTCCACGGCGTACGGGAGGTCTTAAGCCGCCGCCCCGCACGCTCAGATGAAAGGAGACCCACAGATGTTTTGTAACCAGTGCGAGCAGACTGCCCACGGAACCGGATGCCAGACGACCCCGGGAGTCTGCGGCAAGGACGAGGACATTCAGTCCCTGCAGGAGCTGCTGCTCTACGGCCTCAAGGGGATGTGCTCCTACGCCCATCACGCCCGGCGACTGGGCAAGGTGGACGAGGAGGTTGACGCCTTCGTCGAGGAAGCGCTCTTCGCCACGGTGACCAACGTCAACTTCGATCTCGAGACCCACCTGGAGCTGGTGCTCGAGTGTGGCATGATGAACCTGCGGGCCATGGAGATGCTCGACGCCGGCCACGTGGAGAACTACGGCAAGCCGTCGCCGGTCACGATACAAGAGGGTACCGTAGCGGGGCCGGGTATCCTGGTCACCGGACACGATATGGTTGATCTCTACGATCTGCTCAAGCAGACCGAGGGCACCGGGATCAACGTCTACACCCACGGCGAGATGATGCCCGCCCACATGTACCCCGAGCTGGGCAAGTTCCCGCACCTGGTCGGCCATTTCGGCGGGGCTTGGCAGAAACAGAAGAAGGAGTTCGCCATATTCAGCGGACCGGTGCTGGCTACCACCAACTGCGTCCTGCTTCCCCTGGATAGCTACGCCGACCGGCTGTTCACCACGCGCGTCACCGCCGTTCCGGGAGGCCACCGCTTCAAGACCAACGACTTCGCTCCGCTCATCGCCAAAGCCAAGAGCTGTACGCCCCTGAAGGACAACATCGTCCGCGAGTCGCAGATCGGATTCCACCACAGTGCGATTCTGGACTTGGCGGGGACCATCGTGCAGGCGGTCAAGGACGGGCAGATCAGCCGGTTCTTCCTCATCGGTGGATGTGACGGCGCCGAACCGGGGCGCAACTACTTCTCAAACTACGCCCAGGCGACCCCGAAGGACTCGTTCATTCTGACCCTCGGTTGCGGGAAGTACCGGATTCGCGATCACGACTACGGTACGTTGCTGGGGCTGCCGCGGTTGCTGGACATGGGCCAGTGCAATGACGCCTACGGCGCCATCCAGGTGGCGGTAGCTTTGGCCAAGGCCTTCGACTGTTCGGTCAACGATCTGCCGCTGACCCTGGTAATCTCCTGGTTCGAGCAGAAGGCGGTTGCCGTGCTGCTCACGCTGTTGGCCCTCGGGGTCAAGGGGATCACCATTGGACCGAACCCGCCGGGCTTCGTGTCGCCCAACGTCTTCAAGATCTTGCAGGAGAAGTTCGATCTGCGTCTGACCGGCAAGAGTGCCCAGGAAGACCTGAACCGTGCACTCGGCGTTTAGCAACGTGTGTTGAGAGCCCGGCGGTGGGGTGGCGGGTTCATCCCGGAGGGTGAGCATGAGATGGGGTGCCCAGTGATGGGCGCCCCATTGCCTTAGCCCGGATCATTCATGCCATCTGGAGGTTGGCGAGCACGGTGAAGGACTCAAAGGAAGTGGATTGAACGCAGAGACGCTGAGGACGCAGAGAAGACGGAGTATGGAGAAGAAGGGCTCAGGTGCGGCCGCATCCACCCTGTCAGAGGGTGCCCCAGCGCAATCCGGTCGCAATCTCTTGCTGCATAATACTCTGCGCTCTCTGCGTTCATGAATGATCCGGGTTAGGGGTCCGCTCTGCCCCTCGGTTGGGGCTCTCGGGGCGGGTCTTCCGTCGCATGTTCCCATTTCGGCGCTCGATTCTGCGACGCGGGGCGTATAATGCACCTTCGCGTGGGTCCATACGATTCCGCGGGAGGGGCAAGGTGGCTTTCCCGTCCGATCGATGTGATGTTGAGTGCTGCTTTCCAAGGAGGACACAAGATGCCAGTGCGAAAAATGACGGCGGTATTAGCTTTGACCACCTGGCTGGCGCTGTCGTGGGCCTCGTCGCCGGTGTGGGCCGTTGATTCGGATGGCGACGGCGTGGACGATCCGATCGACGTCTGCGAGAACACCCCTGCAGGCACGGTGGTTGACAGTCAGGGGCGGCCGTGGGGCGATGCCGACAGGGATTGCGATACAGACCTCGACGACTTCGCGCTCTTTCAGCAGGGCCTGACGGGGCCGCTTGCGTATGTCGTGATCGACACGGTCACCGTGGGCAACCCGGGCAACGCGGGGGAGTGGTCGGGCGAGAGCTACGGCGGCGACGGCCCGGATCGCATCTGTGGCGCGGTGGACTACGCGTACAACATCGGCAGGTTCGAGGTCACGGCCGGGCAGTACACCCAGTTCCTCAACGCCGTGGCGGACAATGACACCTACGGGCTGTACAACGGGTCCATGTGGAGCAGCAGCTACGGGTGCAAGATCGAACGGACCGGCTCGTCGCCGAACTACACGTACAGCGTGGCAGTGGATTGGGCGGACCGCCCGGTCAACTATGTCTCATGGGGCGACGCGGCCCGGTTTGCCAACTGGCTGCACAATGGTCAGCCGACGGGGCCGCAGGACTTGACCACGACGGAAGACGGCTCCTACCATCTCAACGGCGCAACAAGTGACGCCGCGCTGCTCGCCGTGGACCGCGAGCCGGACGCCACGTGGGTCATCCCGTCGGAGGACGAGTGGTACAAGGCGGCGTATCACAAGAACGACGGCGTGACGGGCAACTACTGGGACTACCCCACGGCATCGAACACGGCCCCGACTCCGGAGGCCACGCCGGGCACGGACCTGACGAACGGCTCGGCGAACTATTATGTCGGCGGTTATGCGATAGGCAGCCCGTACTACCGCACCGAGGTTGGCGCGTACGACGCCAAGCCGTCTGGCAGCCCTTACGACACGTTCGACCAGGGTGGCAACGTATGGGAGTGGAATGAAGCCGTACCTTACGGTGCGTATCGCGGCCTGCGGGCCGGGTCGTTCTACTACAACGTCGCCCTCACCCTGCGCGCGGCGTACCGCCGTAGCTACTCCGACCCGGCGTACGAGTACTACAGCTTCGGGTTCCGTGTCGCCGAAGTCCCCTGAGTACGCTGGGATAGCGCGGCTGGTGAACGGACGTTTCGGGGCGGGTCCTCCGTTGCATGTTCCTATTTCGGCGCCCGATTCTGCTGGGGACGGTACAATGTGTCTCCTGTTGGGTCCATCAGATTCCGAGAGTGGGGCAAAGCGGCTCTCCTGTTGGGTCGATGTGACACTGGAGGCTGTTTTCCAGGGAGGACACGAAGATGCGCGCGCGAAGACTGACGGCGATGTTAGCTTTGGTGGCCGGGCTGGTTCTGTTCGGAGCTGGAGCTCCGGCGATGGGCTTCGCCCTCGGGGATTGGAACACGAATGGGGTCATCGATCTGGACGACTACTCCCACCTTCCGGTATGCCTCACTGGTCCGGGCGGAGGGTTGGGCGCCGGCTGTGAGGTCTTCGATTTCGACTCGGACACGGATGTTGACCTTTACGACTTCGCGAGGTTTCGGCGGGTCTTTGGGACTTCCGTCGCCGTCGTGATCGACACGGTCACCATCGGTAACCCGGAAAACGACGGGGAGCTGTCCGGGGCTGGTGCGGGAGGTCATGGGGCTGATCGCATCTGTGGGGCGGTGGGCTACACCTACAACATCGGTAAGTACGAGGTGACCGCGGGCCAGTATGCTGAGTTCCTCAACGCCGTCGCGGCCAGTGACCCCTACGGACTGTACGGCACGGACATGGACAGCTCTTCGTACGGGTGCCAGATCACGCAGATCGGGAGCAACGGCAGCTACACCTACGATTTCAGCGGGCGCCCCAGTGGGACGGAAGACGACTGGGCCAATCGCCCGGTGAACTACGTGAGCTGGGGCGACGCGGCCCGGTTTGCCAACTGGCTGCACAACGGCCAGCCCACGGGCGCGCAGGACCTGACCACCACCGAAGACGGCTCGTATTTCCTGGACGGGGCGACCAGCAGCGAAGCCCTCATGCTCGTCACGCGTGAACCGGATGCCACCTGGGTGATCCCGTCTGAGGACGAGTGGTACAAGGCTGCGTATCACATGAACGATGGCGTGACGGGGAACTATTGGGAATACCCCATGGGCAGCAACGCGGTCCCGGACAACGGGAATCCAGGCGGTGACACCGGAAACTCGGCAAACTTCTTCGATGGTAATTACGCAATCGGAGGTCCATACTGGCGCACAGAGGTAGGGTACTTCGGTTTGTCTGACAGTCCCTACGGCACGTTCGACCAGGGTGGGAATGTGTGGGAGTGGGATGAGGCCATACTTAACGGTTCGTATCGCGGGCGTCGTGGCGGGTCGCGGGGCAGCCCCGACGGCAACCTGCTCGCGGCGAGTCGCTACAACGCCACCCCGACGAACCAGAACGACGGCCTCGGGTTTCGTGTCGCCGAAGTTCCCTGAGTTACGCCGGGATGGCGCGGCTGGTGAATGGGAATCGCATGCGGCGCATGCCTGCGGCTAGGTGCGGACTTGTGGTCAGGCTGTCGGTATGGCAGACTCGTCGTTGGCCGACCGATGTGGTCGGCGGGTTTTACCGTGCCACAGTCGCACCGAATCCATGACCGACGTCACGCGCATCCTCGAGGCGGTTCGCAAGGGAGAGCGGCATGCCTCAGACGAACTCCTCGCCGCGGTCTATGACGAGCTGCGCAGGCTGGCGGCGAGGAAGCTGGCTCGCGAACGCCCGGGTCAGACCCTGCAGGGTACCGAACTAGTTCACGAAGCCTACTTGAGGCTGTTGGGCGGCGAGGCTGCCCCCTGGGAAAACAGCGCCCACTTCTTCGGCGCCGCCGCCGAGGCTATGCGCCGAATACTGGTCGAGTCGGCCCGAAGAAAAGCGAGGATGAAGCACGGCGGCGGACGCCAGAAGTATGAACTTGACGAAGCCGACGCCGTGGTCATGCCGGACTCGATCGACCTGATCGCCCTCGATGAAGCTCTGGAGATGCTGGCGGGGGAGGCTCCGATAAAGGCCGAGCTGGTCAAACTGCGCTACTTTGCAGGTCTCACCGTCGAGCAGGCTGGTTCGATTCTGGGAATCTCCCGGGCCACGGCCGATCGATACTGGAGCTTTGCCCGAGCATGGCTACGGCATGAGATCAGCAAGGGGGATGATCCGGCGTGAATTCGGGAGATCCGTCGAGGCGCCGGGTGGACGTTTGGCGCATATGCTCATAATGACGGTTCGTAGCTGACCGCATGTGGCCGCGGGATCGGCGGCCCACCATTGATGCGGAACGTGTGGCGCCAGGCTGGGGCGCAGCCGCACTAGACCTCGTGGGGTGTACGTTTTGGGTTCCTCCAATCATGAGAGGCTGGAGCAGGTTTTTCACGCTGCCCTGGAGAAGGGTGTGGCCGCGGACCGTGCCGCGTACCTGGACCAGGCCTGCGGTGACGACGTCCAGTTTCGTGAGCATGTTGAGGGGTTATTGAGCAGCCACGAGCGCGACGGGGATTTTCTCGAACACCCGCCGATCGATCCGGATTCGACCCTGGACTCTCCGACACCGTTTATCGTCACCACCAAACGCATCGGGCCTTACCGCATCCTGGAGCGAATCGGCGAAGGGGGGTTCGGCATTGTCTACATGGCTGAGCAGGAAGAGCCCATCCGCCGACGGGTGGCCCTCAAGATCATCAAGCTGGGGATGGATACCAAGGAGGTGATCGCCCGCTTCGAGGCCGAGCGCCAAGCCCTGGCGGTCATGAACCATCCCAATATCGCGAGAGCCCTCGACGCCGGAGCCACCGAAACCGGGCGCCCCTATTTCGTGATGGAGTTGGTGAAAGGTGTTACGGTCTCGACCTACTGCGACCAGCATAAGCTGACTACCCAAGAACGATTGGAACTGTTCGTCCCCATCTGCCACGCAGTGCAACACGCCCATCAAAAGGGGATCATTCATCGTGATCTCAAGCCGAATAACGTGCTGGTCACCCTGCACGACACTCGTCCGGTACCCAAAGTGATCGACTTCGGTATCGCCAAAGCGACCAGCCAGCGGCTAACCGATAAGACCCTCTTCACCGGGTTTCGCCAGTTCCTGGGCACGCCGGAATACATGAGTCCGGACCAGGCGGACATCTGCGGACTGGACGTGGACACGCGCACGGATATCTATTCTCTGGGCGTGATTCTCTACGAGTTGCTCACCGGCACGACGCCGCACGAGCGCAAGACTCTGCGCCAAGCGTCATACGAAGATATCCACCGGATCATCCGGGAGGTGGATCCGCCGTCGCCGTCCGCCCGCCTGCACACGCTCGGCGAAAGCGCCGACGCCACCTCGATCGCCGCCCTGCGCAAGACCGAACCAGCCAACCTCTCCCGCCTGATACGTGGCGACCTGGACTGGATCGTCATGAAGGCGATGGAGAAGGATCGGACCCGGCGGTATCAGACCGCCAACGACCTGGCTGCCGACGTCGAGCGGCATCTTCGACATGAACCGGTGGAGGCGGGTCCGCCGGGGGCGGCGTACAAGGTGGGCAAGTTCGTACGCCGACATCGGGCCGGAGTGGTGGCGGGGTCCATAGTCTCCGCGTCGCTGGTGCTCGGGCTGACCCTGGCGGGGCTGGGGTTCGTCCAGGCCAATCGAGCCCGTGCGGAGCTACGCATCGAACGAGATGCAGCCGAGCAGGCTCGGGCCGGCGCCCAAGAGCAGCGCGAGTTGGCGGTGGCTAACGCTATCCACGCCCGCCGGCAGGCAAACAAATCCGCGACAGTCAGCGGGTTCTTGCGGCACATGCTGAACTCGGTCGATCCGAGCAAGGCGCTCGGCCGCGAGATTACGGTTCGCTACGTGCTGGATGAGGCGGCCCAACGAATCGAGGAAGGGGCGCTCAGCGAACAGCCGGACGTGGAAGCGGATCTTCGGGTTACGCTCGGCGAGACCTACCAGGCCCTGGGGCTCTACCCCGCGGCGGAAGTGCATCTGCGCAAGGCGGTGGAAGTGAGCGGAGCGGCCCTCGGCGACCAACATCCAGACAAGCTGCGCGCCGACCTTGCCCTGGCCCGTTTGCTCAGGGTTCGGGGCAAGTTCCACGAAGCGGAGTCCCTGCTGCGCCACGCCGTCGAGGTGCAGGGCGCGGTTCTGGGTGAAAGAAACGTCGATACGCTTTCCACCATGAGCGAGCTTGCCCTGGCCCTCGCCGGCGCAGGCCGCCTGGAGGAGGCGGAGAGCATTCACCGACAGACCCTCGAGCGCCGACGCAGCGTGCTTGGCGAGGAGCACTCCTCCACAATCGCATCGATGGGTAACCTGGGAGCAGTTTGCCGAGCGCTGGGCAAGATCACCGAAGCGGAACCCCTCCTACGCCGGGCCCTCGAACTCAGCCGCCAGGTTCTGGGGACCGAGCACCCGGACACCGCCTCCGCCATGAACAACCTGGGCCTGCTGCTGGAAGACACTCAGGACTTTGCAGAAGCCGAGACTCTCCACCGCCGGACCTACGCCTTGGCCGGTCGTGTATTTGGTGAAGATCATCCCCGCACCCTGATTCTGATGAACGATCTCGCCCGCGTGCTCCAGACTCAAGGGAAGCAGGCTGAGATGCGCCCACTGGTGGAGCAGCGCCAGGCTCACTTGCGCCGCGCCGCCCAACAACCCGACGCCGATGCCCTGACCTTGCACGCCTACGCATGGGAACTGTTGTACTGCGAGCCAGCCGACCTGCGGGATGCCGCGACGGCGCTGGACGTGGCTGAGCGAGCGGTGGAGCTGGACGGTGGACGCGATGCGGACATCCTCGCCACGCTGGCCCGCGCCCACCAGATGACCGGGGATCTGGATCAGGCCGTCCAGACCCAAAGCCGGGCCGTTGCCCGTGCTCGAATCGGTGGACCCTATGATCAGGAAGCCCTGCAAGACAAGCTCATCGACTACCTGCTGGAGAGTGGGAATCTAGCCGGGGCAGCCGGCGTTTCCTGGCGAGGCTTGGGCGCACGCCTGGGCGAGTCGCTGGCCTTCGGTTCGATCCCCGGCGCGTCGTTCGTTCGCCGGAGCGAGGTTCTCCTCGAGCAGGAACGCTTTGGCGAGGCGGCTGCCCAACTCCGCGCCTGCCTCGCCACCCGACAGAAGGAACTGCCTCAAAAACATTGGCTGATCGGCGACGCGCGCAGCCGACTCGGCGAAGCCATCGCCGGGGAGGGCAGATACGCCGACGCCGAACCCTTGCTGATCGGTGGCTTTGAACTGATGACCCAAGACCCCGACGTTCCTCCCACACAGGCCCGCCGTGCCGTTGAACGCATCATCCAGCTCTATGAAGTCTGGGGCAAACCCGCCCAAGTGTCCGCCTGGCGCACGCGGCTGGGGCGAGTTTCCGGTGACGCCCCCGTGGATGGGTGACCCCTCCCACCGTGGTCCACCCTCTCCGGGCGTCTGCGGTCCGCGCGGCGAACCGTATCGGGCTGACCCGTCGCTTGCGCTCCGGGCTCTGATTGGGCGGTTGGTCTTCCGGATTGGAATTATCGGACCTTACGGGCAGGTTATCCCCACAAAGATGAGGCGCCCCCTCCGGCGACGTCGCATAGATGGGTGGAGTTTGATCTGTGGATGCGGTCCGTCGCGGATGCGGGCATCACGGATGCTAGCATCACGGATGCTAGCATCGCGGACTCGGCCCTTAGTTGGACCGGTGGCCTCCGCAGAAACGCAAGCCGACCCCGGGTGACCGGGGGCCGGCGAAGTCAAGGAGCCGAAATCGTGAAGGCTATGGGATTCGTTGCAGTTGGCGCGTTGGCGACGGCAGTGGGGGCGATGGCCCTGGTGGCCCCAGCCCAGAAGGTGACAGAGGGGTTTACCCTGGCGGACGTGGTGCCCAACGACGTATTTCTGTTCGTTGCCGAACGCCACAATCCGGAGCGGGCCTTCATCGACGAATACTGGGACGACGTGCTCAACGCTCTGGCCGAGACGGGGATCGGAGATGACGTCATGGAGCTGATCGGCTCGTTCCTGGACGCCGAGCAGCAAGCCGAAGTCGATCGTCTGAAGAGGCGGACGACGGAGTTGCTGGCAGCCGTGGACTGGGACGATCTGGATGCCAAGGAGATGGTCTTCGCGGAACGCCTCGGACCGCCAACGATCATCGGTGAACGTGGAATGGTCATGATGCCGGACATGGTCTGGCTGTTTCGTGGCAGTGTCGAGGGGGCGGCCCGCAACTTCGAAGGTCTGGCGGCGATACTTGACGGTTTCGCTGAAGAGCTTAATCAGGCGGTGGGGGTTGAAGCTCTCTCGGTCAAACGGGGTTCTCGCCTGGATGGCAAAGTGCCCACCGCCAGCCTGGTCCCCGCAATACCCAACGTTACGATTATGTCCATCACCGTAGCCGCGCATAATGATCTGGTCATCATCGTCATGGGTGAACGCCTGCTGCCCGAGGTTCTGGACTTGCTCGGCGGGAGCAGTGCCGGCACCCCGCTGGCGGATAGTCCTCGCTTCAAGGCCGCCTTCGCCCAACTGCCCGCAGCGGAGGACAGCATGGAGTTCTTCGACATGCAGGCCCTGCTCGAGCCCATTCCCAACGCGGTCAAGACGCTGACCGGGCTGATCGCGGCGCCGGAGGATGAGTATGTGCGTGCGAAGATGTCCGCGGAAGCCGACAAACTCCACGACGCTGCGTTGTCCGCGTACCAACGGGGCGACATGAAGGAAGCTCTCAAGCTGGTCGAGCAAGCCTACGACGCAGACCCGAAGAGCTCCATGATCCTCTACAACCTGGCCTGTTTCAACGCTATGCTCGGCAACAAGGACTCGGCTTTGGACTGGCTGGAGGAAGCGGTCGAGGGCGGATTCTATGCGCCGAGCAAGATTTCCGGCGACTCCGATCTTGACAGTTTGCGTGGCGAAGCCAGGTATGCAGAGGCCCTGGAGAACGCCAAAGAGCTGGCCGCCGGAGCCGGAGCCAAGGACATCGTCGAGAACTCCACCCGCAGCGGAGAGGCCTACCGTCTGTCCATGCAAGCCTGGAAGGTCTACAAGAACGACGATTATCAGCAAGGGCTTAAGCTCGTTGAGCAAGCCCACGCTGTGGCCCCGACCGATTCACGGGTGCTCTACTATCTGGCTTGTTTCCATACCCTTCTGGGTCATAATGGCAAGGGGTTGGACTTCCTCGAACAGGCGGTGGAGGGAGGTTTCTACTCCCCGCGACATATCGCCAAAGATCCCGACCTCAAACCCCTTCATGACCAGAAGCGCTACCAAGCAGCCTTGGCGAAAGCCAAGAAGTACGCCGCCAAACGCAGGGGAGGTCGCGATGCCGGCAAGTTGAAGCTGGTGCAGAAGCTTGTGGATCGGGCGATGGATGCAGCGGGGATCATTGACTACACCGCGACCGTGGGCACCACCGACGGTTTTGACGCCCACACCGAGTCCATCGCCGTCCTGGTCCCCGACGCCGCCGAGCGAGCCATCTACCCCGTCTTCGGCAAGCAGGCGCAGCTCACCAACTTCGATCGGTACCTCCCGCAGGAGACCGTATCGTTTTCCATCAGCAATGGTGTGAGCCTGGTTGAACTGTACAACTTCATTCTGGACACGATCGGCATGGCCGGGGACGACGGCGAGGAAGTGCTGGCTAAGTGGTCCCAGTTCCAGACGCAGTTTGGCGTTGATGTCCAGGAGGACGTGCTCGGCTGGATCGAAGGAACCAGCGTGAGTGTGACCCTCGCGGCGGACCAGGGTTCTGTGCTGCTACTCAAGGTGACTGACGAGCAATCCGCCAGGGATGCGGTGGGCGCCGCGATCGCGTTCGTCTCCACGCAGCTCGGCGAGGCGGCGTCGGAGAATCCGGCCATGATGGGCTTGGCTATGCTGGCCATTCGCACCAGCCCCTGTCCACACGAGCAACTCGAAGGGTTTGAGAACCTCCAGGTGGGCATGATGCCTCAACCGGCGGTCTGGGGTGTCGCCGATGGGCACTTGATCTTCGGTAGCTCAGCCGATGCGGTGGCTCTGTGTCTGGCGACGGCCAAGGGTGAGCATCCGAACATCCGCGAGAACGAGCAGGCCATGAGTGAGGCAATCGTTCCCCCGGGACCGTTCTCCGCCATCACCCTGACGGACGAACGCAACTTCGGTGCCGATCTGGCAGCCGGTCTGGGCATAGCCTCCATGGCGGGCTCGATGGTGGGGCCGTTCCTGCCCGATCCACAGGCGTCTTCCATCATCTCGAGAATCGGCGGGATGCTGGGCAAGCTCGCCCCGGCGGCGCAAAGAATCGACTTCTACAAATCCACGGCGACGCACACTACGTTTGACGGGCAGAAGTGGCATACGCATACAACGACGCACTATGTCTCACCGGAGGAGCGCGCCGGAAGCAACAGCGAACCGGCGGCAGACGTCCCGCCGAGCATCTGATGACTCGGTAGTGGATCAGAGACCTGGGAAGCTGAACGGTAGGTGCTGGGGCAAGCGTTCCTCTGTGGAGTTCAGGCAGCGCAGGACTGTGCGCTGACAGGGGGTATATGGGGCCTCCCGCTCTGAGAGAGCGCATCGCGGCACGGTGACTGTGGGTAACATAACGCCGACCCCGGGCTGCCCGCGTGGCAGCCCTTGGTCTGCGCGGGGATGACGGAGATTCGGCCAGTCCGCCCACCGCGTCTCGATTCGAGAGCGTCATCGACAATCCTCCACCACCGAAGCTCCATAACTTCCTCATCGATGGCAACCGTTCAGCCGCCTGCAATGCACCGGGGCAAGGCTTCCGGGGGGGTTGGCGCATCACCCCTCCAGGCAGAATCGGGCCGCAGATCAACGCGGATCATTGCGGATTCGCTCTCATGGGGCACCTGGGGATGGGTATGCGGCTGAAGCTATGGGGCAGGCGGAGCGTAAACGGGCGAACTGTGTATTGTTGTACGCCGCATGGATTCTCCAGCCTTTTGAGCAGATCGGTTGACCGGCCACTTGACCCTCACGTACTATCCCCGCGGACACGGAGGTTCCGATTCGCGGTCAGATACCTGAATCAATCAAGGAGTCAACGATATGATGCGCTGTATGGTGTGGTGTATGCCGGTGCTGATGCTCGTGGGTGGATGCGACGTGCTGGGCGAGATTGCTGGATGGCCTCCAAGCGAGGTGCCGGGCAACGGTAACACCAACACCGGCCCGACGGAGTCTGGTAAGGTCGAGCTTGAGCAGTTCGAGTCCGAGGCGGCGTTCAAGGCGTACTTTACTGACCAGGTCGAGACGGACCAGCGGTATGACCGTGCCGGGGACGGTGGCACGTTTGCCGTGGACGATGCCGACGCCGCGCCGACCTCCGAAGAGGGGCCTCCGGCAGAGCCCACCGGCGGCGGAGAAGCGCAGGGCGACGCCAATAGCGGCGACGAGGGCGGTGGGGACGACGGCTTCTCCACCACGACGACCCAAGAGGAAGGAGTTCAGGAAGGGGATATCGTCAAGAATGACGGCACCTACGTTTATGTGCTGTCCGAATCGACCCTGCATATCGTGCAAGCTGATCCCGGCGAGGCCCTGGCCGAGCTGGCTTCGCTCGAGTTAGAGGGCTACGGCCGCGATCTCTATCTGCTCCAGGATCACGTGGTGGCGCTTACTCGTCCCTCGGTGTACTACGATCTTCCGGTCGTGCTGATCGCGGAGGACATAGTCGCTCCGCCGGGCATCTACCGTTCGCGCACCCAGGTGACCGTGGTGGACGTGACCGATCGCTCGAACCCGGTTATCGAGTCTACCAGCTGGTTCGAGGGCGATCTGTCCACCAGCCGCATGATCGGCGATATGCTGCACCTGGTGCTGGTCAACTACCCGAACTACTTCAGCCCGTTCATCAGCTACCGTGATGGTGAGCCTGTGGTCGCGGACGTCAGCGTGGAGGAGATCCTCCCTGACTTCCAGGTAGCTGTCGCCGGAGACGATCCGGTGTCCGGGAATACCGTGGGCTGGGACGACGTCTACTACCCGTTCGACCCCGACGGCTACGGGATGACCACTGTGGTCAGCCTGGACATCAACACTCCGGAGGCGTTCAAGTCCGCCGCGGTGGTGGCTTACCCTGGCAACACCTACGCCTCGACGCAGGCCCTCTATCTGACCGACGCCGAGTATGACTTCTTCGGAGGCACCCGCCAGACCACGGACATCTACAAGGTTGCATTCAGCGACAGCGGACCGCTGCTAACCGCGGTCGGTGCGGTTCCCGGGCGGATTCTCAACCAGTACTCGATGAGTGAATACCAGGGCTATCTACGGGTGGCCACCACGATCGATCGGGGCGGGTTCGCCGTCGCACTGGAAACGCCGCCGGCTAATCATGTCTACGTGCTCGCCGAGGAAGGCGAAGCCCTGAACATCGTGGGCCGGGCGGAGAACATCGCCCCTAACGAAGAAATCCGTTCAGCCCGTTTCTCCGGGGAGCGGGGCTTCCTGGTGACCTTTGAGCGAACCGATCCACTGTTTACCCTGGACATGTCCAACCCGAGGAATCCTCAGGTGATCGGAAAGCTGAAGGTCCCGGGGTTCAGCACCTTCATCATGGAGATGGGCGAGGACCACCTGCTGACCATCGGCCAGGATGCGCCCACCAATGGCATGTTTGTCTGGCCCCAGGGTGTGCAGCTCTCCATCTTCGACATCAGCGACTTCTCCCAGCCTCGGTTGGCCTACAAAGAGCTGATCGGGAATCCGGATGCGTGGTCCGAGGCTCTGTACAACCCCAAGGCGCTGACCTACTACGCGGAGCAGGATCTGCTGGCGGTGCCCGTGGAGATGTACAACTACGGGCCGGAGTTCATGGACGATGGGGATGCGGCGTTCGACGAGGAGGGAGATGTTGACTTGGACGCTGATCCAGCCAACGGCGATCAGGAGGATGACGCGGTGGACGTCGTTACGGTAACGGTCGCCGATGCCCTTCCGCCGGCAGAGGAGTTCCAGGGGGTGATGGTCTACCGGGTCACACCGGAGGCGGGCTTCGAGCTTCTGGGACAGTTGCCTACCGGCTTCGATGCGGGCTACTACTACAGCAATTTCACCCGCGGCGTCTTTATGCAGGAGAACGTCTTCGCCGTCACTGACCACGTAGTGGCGGGCGCTCCGGTGGCGGACGTGAACTCGGTTCCCTGGGTCATCCTGCTGGGCAACCTGCACTTGGCTCGGTATGGCAACAGCGGCTGCCTGAGCGATTACGGGAACGGTCGTGGAGATGAACCGGACATCTATCCGGACGATCTGATCATGGAGGACGACGAAGACGCCGAGACCAACGGAACCGCACCGAATGTCGGGACCAACGGGACGCTGCCTGACGTTGATACCAACGGAACCGTCCCGGATGTCGATACCAACGGTGCGGGAACCAACGGGTACAGCGCGTGCAGCGAGGATGACCTGATCGACCTGCACATCTGGGGCTACACCGTGGACGTTGTCCACGTCAACGCCACCTACAACTGCTGCCCGGACGAGATCGCGGTCACCATGACCGCCGAGGACAACGTCATTCGGATGACCGAGGAAGAGGTGCTCACCAGCCCGTGTCGCTGCACCTGCTGCTATGAGGTGTACTCGACGCTGGAGGACATCAAGCCCGGTGCGTACACGCTCGAATACTGCTGGTATGACTACGAGACCGGGGCCCAGCGTTGCCAGCAGGAGGACTTCGTCATTCCATAATCCGAGCCTGTCCGTGTGTGCAGCCTCGTTTCCATGTGGACGGGGCTGTACGCTTGCATAACATGCATGCCCCGGTTATGCGGAGCGCTCGTGTGCGGTGAGTTGCTCTGCATGATCGGGGCATCCTCCGTACCCAGGTGAGAGATCATGCCGGAAGCCATCAGTCATCGTGCCGCAAGAACGGGTCTGTACGGTGCGGGGCTGGTGGGGCTGTACGTGGTTTATGGTGTGTTGGCCCGCCGGGTTACCAACGTCGTGGACTACTCCCTGGCGACGCCCGAGGGCTTCGCGTCCTGGACGGGTCTCTGGGCGCCGAGCTTGGTGACGCTGGCCTGCGGATGGTTGCTGGTCGGTGGATGGCGCCGACGGCCTGGTTCCCTGGATACCCAACCGCGCGTTTTTTCAGTTCGGGCTGGGGTGCCGATGGTGGCGACGGCGGCGGTGGCGTGCGCGTGGATGGCGGGGGTCGAGGTCACATTTCCATTGGTTTGCGTGGCGTTGGTGGGATGCGCGTGGTCGCTGGATCTCTTGGGACGATCGGTGGGAGGTTCTGCGTCATCGCCGTGGTGGGACCGTTGGTCGCCCTGGATTCTGGTGGGCCTGATACTGGTGTGTACCGGGTGGCATGCCGCCGAGCAGGTGCGTCTCTGGCGGCAGTTCATGCTGGGATACGCCGACGTCGGTTTCTTCGTCACCGAGTTGGAGCACTGTCTGCCGTGGAAGGACGTCGGTCCGGGACGATTCGCCGACACCCGCCTGGGGTACCACGCGGTGTGGGTGTTCTACTTGTTGGCGCCTTTCTACAGCGTGGTTCGATCACCGGTGTTCCTGATGGTGGTCGGTCCGTTGGCGTTGAATCTGGCGGCGGTTCCGTTCTACCAGGCTGCCCGGGCGCGGACCGGCTCGGGGGCGTTCGGGTTGCTGGTCGCGATCGCCTGGCTGGCCCTGCCGTCGGTGTCCAGACTCCCGTACGCGAACACCTACGGTTTTCAGTCCATCTACCTCGCGGTTCCGTGGATTGCCGGGGCTTTGTGCCTGGGGGTGCAGCGGCGCTGGGTGGGGTCTCACGCTTGTTTGCTGCTGGCGGTGCTGTGCGAGGAGACGGTGTGTGGGGTGGCTTTGGGTTGGGGCGTGTATCTGGTCATGACCGGCGAACGCCGCCGAGATGGGTTCTTCATCGTGGTCTTGTCGCTGAGCTACCTGGCGCTGTGCGCCGGGGTGGTGATTCCGCGGTTCACGCCCGCGGCGGAGTACACCCGAGTGGGTTTGTTTGGCAGCTTGGGGGTGGGGGACGTGGTTGCTCGCTGGGGTCGTCCGCGGGTGGGGCTGTTCTTGCTGGCTCTGCTTGCGCCCCTGGCGCCGGGACTGGTGCGGGGGTGGAAAGTGCTCGTGGTAGCCCTGCCGACGCTTATGCTGGTGGCTTTGCTCCGTGAGGAGGACTACCTCAACATCAAGTACTGGCACCAGAGTTCGGTGCTGCCGGTTTTGTTTCTGGCGGCGGTACTGGGCATCAGCCGCCCCGGGCGTGAATCGTCTCCCGCTGGGTCGGGTGGTACGGTCAGGCTCGGTCCAGCCGTAGCGCTGGCGTGCTCGGCGCTGTGCTTCCATCAGGTGTTCGGTCTGTCTCCGCTCGCCCAGGCGCATCGGTTCTCCGCTAACCGAGCGGATGCGCCGTTTCAACGCCTGCGGCAGGATGCGGTGGCGTTCGTCCAGGATCGTTTTGAACCGGAAGGCACGACGATTGTCGCGACGGAGAGGCTTGCCGCACACTTCACGCACTATCGGATGGTGTATCCGGCGCGGCGTCTGCCCTCCCCTGCGGAGAGCGGTCCGGCGTGCGTACTGGTGTTCGATCGCAGCGACGGCTGGGATCCTCTGGTGAAGTCCAGCCGGGGAGACGCGTTCCTCGAGCGGGCTCGTGCGGAGGGGTTCGCCTCGGTTTGTGTCCTCGGCCCCATCGTCATCCTGGCCCGCTGAGGCGCGGGACGAGCCGGTGCCGGTGAAACCGCAGAGAAGGGGTGGTCTCCGCGGCGATCTCCCCGCGGGCTGCCGAGGTTGCAGAGATCATGGCGCCGCCGACGCGATCAAACGGCGCCGGCTAGGCGACGCAACTGCTCGCGCTGGATCTTGACGCTCATCTTCCGCAGGCCGTTGGCGAGGTTGTCCTGCGATGTCTTGGCATCCGCGCAGAGAAGACCGTAGCGAATCCGTCCTTTGCTGAGCTCTCTGACACTCTGGACAGAGACCTCGCCGGCGTATGTCTGGTCATCGTATTTCATGGACGCACTGACCACGTTTCCAGAGTCATACTGCGTTGGGGCAATGACGGAGAAGCCGAGAGCGCTCACGTCGACGACCGGGCATTTGGAATCCGGGCCGAACTGTGCGGTCAGGTCCATGATGACCGTCGATACTCGGTACTGCTGTCGATTCTCCGCGGAGACGGCCGGTCCTGTTGTAGTGAGGGAAATGAGGAGTTGCGGTTCCGTCTCATCGGTCGCATCAATGGTGTCGACAGTTTCGATCCGAGCGGGCCTCTGCATGAAACCATCACATTTGTCGAAGTACACGAGAACATCCAGACCATCCTCGACGGCCAGGTCAAGTTCCTCGACTTCCGCGGTGTACACGTCGTCCGCCACTCCAAGAACCTTCGCGGGATGGAGAACGCGCTGCTTCGAGTTTCCCGGGAGCTGCAAGAAGAATCCGGAGTCGATACCTACCATTGCTCGGGTCCTTGTTAATGCGACGATTGAACGGGCTGTGTAGAGTGTGACGAGGCGGTATGGTCTGCCATGGCCTGTCTATCCCCCACGGTCCACATCGGGCTTCTCATTTGACCGTCGACGGCGCCTCGTGGACGAGAGCAGACGACAACTCGATATCGGTCGCTCCCGTGCCGGACCGAAGCGAAAAACCACTCGTAATCCTTTAACTGCCCGAAATATACACCGCAAGACTATGTGTTTATTGGGGTGTCATGCCTCAAGGAGGGGTTTGACGCTGATCTTCCCTGAGTCGGGCCGTGCTTAGCTCACTTCGTCGCCGTCTCCCAGAGCGCCGTCACGACGGAACCGTCCATCTCCAACGGGACGGGCAGGTCCAGGGCGTGCAGCACGGTGGGGGCGATGTCGTGAATCTCCAACCCGTCCGGCAGGGTACACTCACGGAGTGCGCCCCCCGAGGCAATCCAGGGGATATGCACGTCATCGGGATGCTCTCCGGTGTGGGTCTTCTCGTGCCCGCCATGGTCTGCGGAGATGATGACGAGGGCATCGTCCCATACGTTCTTCTCGTGAAGCCAGTCGATGGCTTCTCCAACCATGGCATCGGCCAGGTGTATCGCCTGCAAGTACCCTGGTGACTCCCAGCCGTCAGCGTGTCCGGAGACGTCGGGTTCGGCGCTGTGCAGGAAGACGAAGTCCGGAACATGATACCGGGTCTCCCGACGGAGGACGCTGCCCACGCGGGCCAGAGGCGCGAAGTGCCCGGAGCGCAGGGTGAGCAGCTTGTACTTGCCCACGATCATCAGCGCGTCCTTGCCGGCTCGGTCGAGATGATCGAAGACCGTGGACACCGCGGGGACGGGCAGCGGCTGGCTGAAGCTGTTCTGGGTGACGCCATGTCGAGCCACCTCGACGCCGGTGAGCATGGACGTGTGGCACGGGAGTGTCTTGTAGGGCGTGATCGTCCGTGCGTTCCTGGACATGGCGCCCAGGGCGATGAGCCGGTCGATGTTGGGGGTGTCGGCGGCGGCGATGCCGCGCGGCGTCGCTCCATCAAGCGAAATCAGCACTACGGTCCTCACCGGGCGGACTCCCGCCCCCGGAGATCGATCGAGCGGCGGATGGCATCCAGCGGCAATCGCCAGCAACAAGACTCCGCAAGTGCGTGTCAATCTGTTCACCCCATACTCCCTTCGCTTAGTGTTTCATCACCGACCGCAGTGCCTCCGCTCGCCGAGAGGAGGACGGATTAACCTCAGCCACACCGCCATCGTCTGGCGGGTGCGGACCTCGCTCGCCAGCGGCGTGTCGAGGAAGAGTAGCAGACAGGCTGCCCTCCTGGGAAGCGCCCCGGTGGGGCTAGGCCGAATTCCTACCTGACCTGACAGGAAGGGCAGCCCTCGCCAAGGGGATGAGGGTGGGATCGGTCGGACGACCGCCCGGCGGATGCCGACCCTTCCGCCCCGGACTGAAGCTACGCCGATCAGACGCAGTGCGGTTGGATTGTCCGGAGGCTCGCGGCCCCGGACCGTTCGTATACAATGGGCGTTGTGAAACGATTGCGCTGTGCAGTTCTGGGGGTTGCGGATGAAGGGCAGGAGCTGCTATCCGCCGTATCCGGCCACCGTGGTCTTGACCTGGTAGCCGTGGGGGACTCGGACCATCCGAGTCTGCGGGTGGCGGCGGAGCGCGTCCGCGCCGAGCCCTTTGTCGATCTTCGCCTCCTGATCGTGGAAACCGGTCCGGAGGTCATCTTCGTGTCGTCGCCGGCGTATCAGGCGGCGGATCACCTGCTTACGGCGGCTGAGCGCGGGGTCGGCGTGTTCCAGCTAGCGCCTTGGGCCACGGATTTTCACAGCGCGGCGGAACTGGTGGAGGCGTTCGAGCGGAGGAGCGGCGCTTATGTTGTCGCCCGGCGGTGGTCCGCCGAGCCAGCCTACACCGGGCTGCGCAAGATCGAGGACCTTCTGGGCAGAGTACATACGATTGACCTGTCCGTGGCGGGGAAACGCTGCGATCCGGAGACCTGGCGGGGAAACCTGCGCCAGGCGGGTGGGGGCGCCCTGCTCCATGAAGCTTATGAGCAGATCGACCTGATCATCAGTGCGTGCGGACTGCCCGAGCAGGTGTACTCCGCATCCAGTTGGATTGTGGGGCCTGGTGAAGCGCGCCCCTACGATACCGAAGACGCCATGACGGTGGTGTGTCGCTACCCGGGCGATCGGGTCGCTACGTTCAGCAGTTACCGCTCCGATGAGCCGCCCGGCTGGGAGATCGCGCTGCGCGGATCCAAAGCTCGCGCAGAAGTCACCCCGCACCGGATGCGCGTGGAAGGCCAGGAGGGCGGGCGGATTGTGGACCGGCGGGTTTGGCGCCGTAGCCGGTATGGCGGTGCGGTGGGCGCCTTCGTGGCGTCCTGGCAGGACGGAGCCGCCCTGTTCTCCTCCACCGCGCGCGACCACCTTCCTACTATGGCGGTGATCCAGGCCGCCTATCTCTCCGCCAAGACCGGCGAGGCGGAATCCCCCGGCAAGTTCCTGGAGCTGGCCGGGGTGAGATAAGGCCGTGATGCCCATTCGGCGTTCACGTAGCGCCCGGCAGGTTGCCCACCGGCACGCTTAAGCGCCTTTGGCATGGGAAGCGTGGGTCTTGGCTTGGGAGCTCCGGTCCCCTATAATCGAGTCTCGTCTTCGGGCCGCGCGGTTGGATTCGTGACCGTGTTCGGTACCCGAATCATCGGTCGGAGAACCGATGCATGACGGCGGTGTACGTCGTACCTGCGGAGAGCCCTCATCGTGGAAGTCGGACTGGATGAAGGGCAGGAGCTGCTGATCAGCGGCGCGAGAGAGTTCGCCCGCAATGAGTTGCTGGAACGAGACCGGCGCTGGGACGAGACAGACGACACCGTCATCGAAGTGCTCGACCAGCTGGCCGAAATGGGCTTCCTCAACATCTGCATCCCCCAGGAGTGCGAGGGGCTGGGTTGTCGGTATGAAACCTACCTGAGCATTCTGCACGAGATATCCTACGCCTCGCCCTCTGCGGCGGTGACCCTCTCAGTGCATAACATGGTCGGCAACATCCTGGCTGCCTGGGCTGAAGAGCCCAGGCGCTCGGAGTGGCTTCAGCGCTGGGGGGCGGCCGATTCGCTGGCCGCCTTCGCAGTGTCGGAGGCCAACGCCGGCAGTGACCCCGCCTCCTGTACGACCAGGGGGGTGAAGGTCGACGGCGGTTGGAGGATCAGCGGCGAGAAGATGTGGATCACCAACGGCCTGCACGGTTCGTGGTTCCTCACCATGGTCCGCACCGCCCCCAAGTCGGAGGGCAAGGTCTTCACCGCTATGCTGGTGAGGGGGGATTCGCCCGGTCTGGAGCGCCAGCCGATTCGCGGAAAGATGGGTATCCGCGGCAGCGAGACCGCAGTGATCGCCTTTGATGACGTGTTTTGCCCCGACGACCACGTGGTCGGCCCGGAGGGTAAAGCCCTGCAAGTGTTTCTGACCGGGCTGGACGGCGGTCGGCTGGGCATCGCCGCCCAGGCTACCGGGATCGCCGAGGCTTGCCTGGATGAGATGGTCTCCTACGCACGGGAGCGCCGACAGTTCAGCCAGGAGATCGGACGCTTCCAAGCCATTCAGCACAAGATCGCGGACAGTGCCGTCGAGCTGGCAGCGTCTAAGGAGTTGATTGTGCGCGCCGCGCGCCGGGTCGATTCCGGCCGGACGGATACGAGGGCCAGTTCGATGGCCAAGTTATTCGCGTCCGAATCCGCCAATCGCATCGCCGACCGGGCTGTGCAGGTTCACGGCGGCTTCGGTTACGTGAAGGAGTACCGCGTCGAGCAGTTGTACCGCGATGCGCGGGTGACGACCATCTACGAGGGGACCAGCGAGATCCAGCGCATGGTGATCGCCCGGTCGATACTCGGATACTGACCGCGGAGCGGATGATCGAATGATCGAATGATATAACGTCGCCATCGTGAGGTTGGTCTTGACTGGGGAGGTCTTTCGATCCCCCGTCATGGTGCGCCCTTGGGGGTAGATATGGTCAGCACAATGGATTACGAGCTTCCCGAAGATGTGGTCATGCTGCGCGACATGGCGCGCAAGTTCGCCGCCGACAAGATCGGGCCTAACGCCCGTGAGTGGGATCGGACCGGCGAGATTCCCGGCGAGATCATCAAAGAGCTGGGCGAACTGGGTTTTTTGGGCATGCGCGTGCCGCCCGAGTATGGAGGTGCCGGACTCGGCTACCTGGCGGTGTCCGCCATCATCGAGGAGTTGGCTTGCCATTGTGGGGGGACCGCGCTCATGGTGGCGGCGCAGAACGGACTCGGCGGCGGGCATCTCATGGTCGGGGGCAACGAAGCCCAGAAGAAGAAATACCTACCGCTCCTCGCCAAGGGTGAGCTGTTTGGCTCATGGTGCCTCTCCGAGCCGAGTTCGGGCAGTGACGCAGCCGCGCTGAAGACCACCGCCGTGCTCGACGGTGACACCTGGGTGCTCAATGGTTCCAAGGTGTTCGTCACCAACGGAGCCCGCGCGGGTATCTTCCTGATCCATGCCCGCACCGATCCCGAGGCGCCCAAAGCCAAGGGAATAAGCACGTTCATTGTCGAGCGGGACGCGCCGGGCCTGGAGATCAGTCCCAAAGAAGACAAGATGGGCATGCGGGCCAGCGACACCGTGCAGCTCACCTTGGACGATGTCCGCGTCCCCCAAGAGAACCTCGTCGGCGAGTTGAACCGGGGCTTCTACGACGTGATGACGGTTCTGGAAGGGGGGCGCATCACCATCGGGGCTTTGTCGGTGGGTTTGGGCCGCGGAGCCTTCGAGCAGGCCACCCAATACGCCACCGAACGAGAACAGTTCGGCAAACCCCTGGCCAAGCATCAAGCCATCCAGTTCAAGCTCGCGGATATGGCTGTGCAGGTCGACGCCGCCCGCTTACTCGTCCGCAAAGCCGCCATGCTCCAGGACGCCGGGCGGAGCAGTAACCTCGAGTCAGCCATGGCCAAGCTGTACGCTTCGGAAATGGCTACGCGGGTCTGCCTGGAGGCGATCCAGATTCACGGCGGATACGGATATCTCAAAGACATGCCCGTGGAGCGACTGATGCGCGACGCAAAGCTCTGCGAAATAGGTGAAGGATCCAGCGAGATTCAGCGAATGGTGATCGCTCGGCGGTTGTTGGACCTGCCGAGGTGAGCACCCGGAGCCACCGCTCATGAACTATACCCTGGATGACGACCACGCGGTCTTGCAGCAGTCGGTGCGCGACTTCGCGACCCGGGCGATCGCGCCTGGTGCAGCCCAACGCGATAGCGAACATCGCATGCCCCCAGCCCTCCGCAAAGAACTGGCTGACATGGGGCTTTATGGCATTACCGTCCCGGAGCAATACGGCGGCTCGGGAATGGGGTGCATCGCCTCGTCTATCGTCGTGGAGGAACTGTCCAAACAGTGCGCGTCGACCGGCGTACACATCAGCGCCCACGGTTCACTCTGTGTCGAACCCATCGCCATGTTCGGCACCGAGGAGCAGAAGGCCAAGTATCTCCCCGGGTTGGCCAGCGGAGAGACCGTGGGCTGCCTGGCCCTTACCGAACCGGGCAGCGGGAGCGATGCGGGGGCGGCGCGGTGCATGGCCGTCGAGAAGGACGACGGATGGCATGTCGATGGCACCAAGATCTTCACCACCAACGGCGAGGAGGCTGGGCTGATCTGTCTCATCGCCGTGACTAATCCAGACGACAAGCGCCATCGTCTCAGCGCCTTCATCGTGGAGCAGCCGTCGCCCGGTCTGAAGGTGGCCAAGTTAGAGGAGAAACTGGGTATTTGCAGCACGTCCACTGCCGAGCTGCTGTTCGAGGATTGCGTAGTGCCCAAGCAGAATCTGCTGGGCGAGCCCGGGCAGGGATTGCGTGTGGGGCTGACTACGCTGGACGGCGGGCGGATCGGGATCGCGGCGCAAGCTCTGGGCATCGCCGAAGCTTGTCTGCGCGAGTCCGTGCAGTACGCGGCGGAGCGCAAGCAGTTCAACCGCCCGATCGGCGCTTTCCAGGCGATTCAAGCCAAGATCGCCGACATGGCGGTGGCGATCGAGGCCTCGCGCGAGCTGATCTACCGGGCAGCTTGGCTGAAGGACCAGAATAGGCCTCACGAGTACGAGGGCGCCATGGCCAAGCTGTTTGCTTCGGAGACGGCGAATCGGGCCGCGCACGAGTGCGTGCAAATCTTCGGCGGATACGGTTACTGCAAGGATTATCCGGCGGAGCGGCTGCTCAGAGACGCCCGGATCACGGAAATCTACGAAGGCACCAGCGAGATACATCGCCTGGTGATCGCCCGCGGAGTCATGAAGGCTCTCGAGCAGAACTGGAGTTCGACACTATGACTGCGATATCCACGGATCGACCGGTGGCGGTGATTGGCGCGGGGACTATGGGGCGGGGTATTGTGCAGGTGTTTGCCCAGTCCGGGTTTACGGTGCGCATGTTCGACGCCCAGCAATCCGCTGTGGATGGTGCTCAGAAGTTCATCAAGAAGATGCTCGACAAGGCGGTGTCCAAGGAGAGGATCACCGCCGCCGACGCCGAGGCTACGCAGAAGCGCATCACCGCGCTGGGCAGCCTGAACGACCTCGGGGATGTGCAGTTGGTGGTTGAAGCCGTCACCGAGCAACCCGCCGTCAAGAAGGAAGTTATCGAGGCGATCGACGCCCAGCTACCCGCCGGTGCCCTGCTGGCCAGCAACACCAGCAGCATCAGTGTCACCAAGTTGGCGGCGCTGACCAAGGCCCCCAGTCGCTTTATCGGCATGCACTTCTTCAATCCCGTTCCGGTGATGAAGTTGGTCGAGGTGGTCATCGGGCTGGAGACCGCTGCCGACACCATCGCCCGGACCTGCGCCTTGGCGGAGGCGGTGGGTAAGACCCCGCTCAAGGTCACCGACTATCCCGGATTCGTGTCCAACCGCGTGCTGATGCCTTTGATCAACGAAGCCGTCGAGTGTCTGCATGAGGGCATCGCCGAGGCGGAGACCATCGATAAGGTGCTGACCCTCGGCTGTGCCCACGCGATGGGTCCGCTGCACACCGCCGACCTGATCGGGCTGGACGTGTGCTTGGACATAATGGAGGTTTTGCACCGCGACCTGGGCCTGGACCGCTACCGCCCAGCCCCGCTGCTCCGCAAGATGGTCCAAGCCGGCCGCCTGGGGCGAAAGACCAAGAGGGGATTCTTCGAGTATGAGTAGTCAAACAAGGGTCGATCTCACCGTCGATGGCCGACGCGCCACAATCACGTTCCACACTGAGGGTGGGCTGAACGTCATGTCCATGGCAGTTCTCGAACGCCTGGGGCAGGTGGTCGAGGAGCTGGCGGGGCACGCGGAGGTGCGCTTCTGCACGCTGCGCGCCGAGGGCAAGGTGTTCATCGCCGGAGCCAACATCAAAGAGATGGCCGGCTACTCGCCGGAGGACGCCAAACACCTTTGCGTGCGTGGCAACGCGGTGATGGACGCCCTGGCTGGGCTGCCGTGCGTTACGGTGGCAGCCGTCCACGGGGCTGCGTTGGGCGGCGGGTGCGAGATTGCCCTGGCGTGCGATTTCCGCGTTGCGGCTCCAGCCGCCAAGATCGGCCTGCCGGAGACCAACCTCGGGCTGATTCCCGGTTGGGGCGGCATCGGGCGCATCGCCAAGATCGTGGGTCCGCAGCGGGCTCGGCGACTGGTGTTTGGCGGCGTGCCCATCAAGGCGGAGGACGCTTTGAAGTGCGGGTTGGTTGACGAGGTGGTGCAAGCTCCGGATGAAATCGGCGCCGCGATCGATACACTTTTCAAGAGTGTGATCCGCGGTGGTCCGCGGGCCATCGGGCTGGCCAAGCGTGTCTTGCTGGGAGGGGACGAGCCCGAGGCGTTTCGGGAGTGTTTTGCAGGCGATGAAGCCCGCGAGGGCATGGGTGCGTTTCTGGAGAAACGCGCCGCCCGCTGGACTGAGGAGTAACCTGTATGGGGGCGCACGGGATCAAGGTATCGACCGGGGCGAACGCACCGTCCAGCCAGCCGACGCCGGCGGGGGGCCCAGACGACGGTAAGGCGTGCTGGGGACCGGACGACCTGCGCGGGTTCGATCTCGCGGAGTCGCTCGCCGAGCCCGGACAGTTCCCCTACACCCGGGGTATCCACCGGGACATGTACCGTGGGCGGTTGTGGACCATGCGCCAGTTCGCCGGTTTTGGCGCGGCGGAGCATACCAACGAACGCTTCAAGTACCTGCTGGCCAGAGGCCAGACCGGTTTGAGTACGGCGTTTGACCTGCCCACGCTGATGGGGCGCGATAGTGACGACCCTTTGGCACTCGGCGAGGTTGGGCGGTGTGGGGTGGCGGTGTCTTCGCTGGCGGATATGCGCCGGCTGTTCGATGGTATAGACTTGGGCGAGGTCAGCACGTCGATGACCATTAACGCGCCGGCCGCGGTGTTGCTGGCCTTCTACATCGCGGTGGCCAAGGAGCAGGGCGTTCCCGTCGAGCGCCTCCGCGGGACCCTGCAAAACGACATCCTCAAGGAGTTCCACTCTCAAAACGAGTACGTCTTCCCGCCGAGGCCCAGCGTGAAGCTGGTCATCGACACCATCGAGTACGGCGTGCAGCACATGCCGTCGTGGAACACGGTAAGCATCAGCGGGTATCACATCCGCGAAGCGGGGGCCAGCGCCGCGGAAGAGTTGGCGTTCACCTTGGCTGACGGGATGGCCTACGTCGAGGAGTCGGTCAAGCGCGGCTTGGAGGTGGATGCGTTCGCTCCGCGGTTGAGCTTCTTCTTCGACGTGCATAACGACTTCTTCGAGGAAATCGCCAAGTTTCGCGCCGCCCGGCGGATCTGGTCTCGGGTCATGCGCGACAAGTACCACGCGAAGAACGACCGTAGCTGGTGGCTGCGGACCCACGCTCAGACCGCCGGCGTCTCCCTCACTGAGCAGCAGCCGCTGAACAACATCGTGCGGGTGGCCTATCAGGCGATGGCGGCGGTGCTGGGCGGGACGCAATCGTTGCACACCAACAGCTACGACGAGACCCTGGCGTTGCCCTCCGCCGATGCGGTGCGGGTCGCTCTGCGCACCCAGCAGGTCTTAGCCCATGAAACCAGCGTTCCCAATACGGTGGATCCGCTGGCGGGCAGCTACTACCTCGAGAACCTGACCAATCGCATCGAAGCACAAGCCAACGCCATCTTCGGCGAGATCGACGCCCTGGGCGGAGTCTTGCCTGCGATCGACCAGGGCTACTTCCGCCGCAAGATCGCCGAGAGCGCCCTGCGCCAAGCCAAGGCCCACGAGTCCGGCCAGGCGATCACCGTCGGGGTCAACGAGTTCCGCGACGATGAGGAGCAGCCCCTCGACATTCTCCAGATCGATCAGGAGACTGAAGACAAGCAGGTGGCCCGGCTTAAGCAGCTCAAGGCTGAGCGCGACCCCACCCGTCATCGAGCGGCGCTCGGCCGTGTGCGCGACGCCGCCCGGGCCGGTGAGAACATGATGCCCTCCCTGATCGAAGCGGCGGAGGCTGATGTAACCGTGGGGGAGATGATGGACACGATGAAGACCGTCTTCGGATCCTACGATGGCGGACCGGAATGGTAGACTCCCAGGGACTGCGGCCGCCTTTTGCGTCTATGGTACTGGTGCTTCGCGAGACCTGTTTGTACATCGCGGACGCCGAAACCGAGCCGCGACCGTATAGGGAGCGGACCTAACTAGACCGCAGCGATCTTGCTGGAGACGGCACCAGGAGAACGGGGAGAGCGGTACTTGATCGTCGTACAGACTGAGTTCGCTTCACTGTCGGATTGTCCATCAGCTACATGTGCTCCGCACCTGCACAACAGAACCCTGCCCGATCGCAGACAACCACCGCGAGAAAATCGCCCATGACCAAACAACCCTATCGCATACTCTTGAGCAAGATCGGACTCGACGGACATGACCGCGGCGTGAAGGTATTGGCCCGACTGTTTCGCGACGCCGGCCATGACGTCATCTACACGGGTCTGTGGCAGACTGCCCAGGGCACCATGTGCGCCGCCATGCAGGAGGACGTCGATGTCGTCGGGGTCAGCCTGCTCTCCGCGGCGCACATGACCGTTATGCCCGAGGTGCTCAAGTGGCGCAAGCAGTACGGGATCGAACACGTTCCCGTGGTCTTGGGCGGGATCATCCCCACTTCCGACTACGACGCTGTGCGTCAGATGGGCGTCGCCGCCATCTTCGGACCTGGTTCGAGTTTGGAGGACATTCTCCGCGAGATCGATCGCCTGGGGGCGGAGGCTGTGCATGGTACGCTCGATGATGCCCGGGCCGGATACGCCATAGGCAACCAGGTTGCCTTGTCCAAGTTAATCACCCACGTCCAGCGCGGTACTACCGATGGAGCTTGGTCTCCGCCAGCGGGCAAGGCCTTGGTGCTCGGGGTTACCGGCTCGCCGGGGGTGGGCAAGAGTTCCTTCATCGACAAGCTCAGCCGCGAGCTGCGCACCCGCGACCTCAAGGTCGCCGTGGTAGCGGTGGACCCCTCCAGCCCGGTGACCGGTGGGGCGCTGCTCGGCGATCGTCTGAGGATGATGGCGGGCACGCCGGATCAGAACCTGTTCATCCGCAGCCTGTCCTCCGGCGACGTGCTCGGCGGGCTCGGACCCAAGATCGAGGAGGTCCTCGCTCTGCTCAAGGGCTTTGGTTTTGACGTGATCCTGCTGGAGACGGTTGGCGCCGGTCAGGCCGACGTCGCTGTGCGGGAGTTGGTCGACAAGACGCTCCTGCTGCTCATGCCCGATTCCGGCGACGCCATTCAGTTCTCCAAGGCGGGTCTGATGGAAATCGCCTCGTGCTTCGTGGTGAACAAGTCCGATCTCGAAGGCGCCGACCGCACGGTGGCTCAGCTAACCGCAGCCGTGGGCACGGATCGCCCTCTGTGGAAGGTCAGCACGCTGCATTGCGAGGGCATCGACCAGGTCGCCGAGTGGGTGGTCGGCCTGCGCCCCTGACCCCCTCAGGGCGGGGCATTGGGATCCCATCAGGTCAATCAGAGCCCCAAGCGCCAGCGCGGGGTCCTGGCGGGCGATAACTGCTCCCGCGAGGGGCTGGCCGGCGGTTTTTCCTGGTAATTCACAGGCCCATCTGATAGTCTCTCCCGCTTCATGATCGCGGTCACCAGCCCGCAAGGCGCGGTTTGAGCAGTTGGCGACCGCTTGGCGCTCTACCTGTACAAGCTCCCGGAGTGAAGATCGAATGACTCAGGCGCCCGCCGCCGACATGAAGAGCCTCGCCAAGCACGAGTTCGAGACCTGGGCGGATTCGTACGACCGGTCGCTGCTCAACCACTTTATGTTCCGGCCGTCATACGCCGCGTTCATGGAGGAGATTGGGGGCTGGTACGAGGTGCATCGCCGACCGTTCCGCGTGCTGGACATCGGATGCGGGACGGGAACACTGGCGGAATGGCTCGCGGGTTCCTCCTGGCCGGTGCGCGTGGTGGGGATGGATTACGCCGAAGCGATGTGTCGCGAAGCATCAGCCAAGGCTGGCCGCAACGGCCAGGGGCGCCGCACCGACCCCGCCCGCTTCGCCACCGGCGACAGTGAGCATCTTCCCTTCGACGCCGGGTCCTTCGACATCGTCACCTGTTCAAACTCATTCCATCATTATCCGGATCAGCAGGCGGTGGTGAATGACATGCGCCGGGTGCTCAAACCGGATGGCCGGCTCATCCTCATCGACGGTTTTCGCGACAACATCATCGGGTGGGTCACCTTCGACGTCATCGTCGGTCGGGTCGAGAGCAACGTCTATCACGCCCCCTGGTCGGCGATCCACAACTACTTCCGTTCAGCCGGGTTCTCCTCGATTCGCCAACGCAAGCTGAACTTGTGGTTCCCCTTGCTCGTCACCGTGGGCGACGCCGCGCAGTAGCCCGAGGTGGACTCGCGCCGCGGACCGCTTAGCCCCACGTATACTCCATCATTTCATATTCTGCCGAGTGCATCCCGAGGCGCAGGTAGGCGTCAATTGCCCGGCGGTTGTTCCGTTCGACGTAGAGTCGCAGTCCGCAGGTGTCCGGTCTGGCCCGGCAGGCGTCGAGGATGTGGTGATACAGCGCGGCGAAGACTCCCCGGCCTCGATGCTCCGGCTGGACGTAGACGCTCTGGAGCCACCAAAACCACGCGCAGCGCCAGTCGCTCCACTCCAGGGTTACCATGGTCTGGCCCACGACCCGTCCGCCCACCTCCGCCACGAAGTAGCGGCATTTACCGGGGTCCGCCAAGCCCAGCCGCATTCCCTCAGAGACCGTCGCGGTGTCGAGAGTCTTACCCTCCGTTTCCGCCGCGATGGCCCGATTGAACTCGATCATCACCTCGAGGTCCGGTTCCTTGGCCTCGCGGACGCTAATATCGGGCGTATTGCTCTGCATGATGCCGCTGAGGATGCCCCAAACCGGGGAAGACCGCAACCCGGCCTATCAGCCTGGCGGGGAGATTGGACCGGAACGAAACGCCAGCCGGGCAGGTTCTTCATGGGGCGGACTTGAATAATCGCGGCCCGCGGGTATCCTGACGGGGTTTGGATGAGCGGCAGGGGGGCAATATGTCCGGGAGAGGCTGGCGATGGGCAAGACCAAGAAGGGGCCCGCCCTCTTCGAGTTGATGCGTGGGGGAGACCAGGAGGCGGAGTCTGCCGAGCAGACGCCAGCCAGCTCATCCTCCGGGTCCGCGCCGTCGCCTCCGCAGTCGTCGCCCGAGCCGGTTCGTTCGTCTCTCGGGGCTGGGTCACCGACTCCGCCCGCCGGCGGCGAGGCGCTCTGTGAAGTTGTGGGAGGGCGGATCCGATTGTCGCTCACCCAAGCTGCGGCGACGATCGTCGTGGCGTTGGCGGTAGCTGGATTGAGTGTTGCCGGTATTGTTGGCTATCGGTTGGGCAAACGGGAGGGCAAGGAACTCGGTCGCCTGGCGGTTCAGCAGCGCGTAGTTGACGAAATCGAACAGGCTCGACGGTCCGAGCCGACCGCCAACTTGTTCAAGGGGATCGGGGTTGATCCCACGAGTTCGGCTACGGCGGCCGGGCAGACTAGACAGGCTGGCCCTCGGGCTCAGGAGGTTTCCGAAACTGGTGCGGGATCACCTGGGGCATGGGTGCAGGGATATAACTACATTGTCGTCCAGGATTTTAAGCTCGACGCCCACGCCGATGTCATCCAAGCGCGGGCCTTCCTGGGCGAGAAGGGGATCGCGGCTGTGATTCTGGAGCTGGAAAGCTCCGGGACGTATCGGTATCGTTTGCTCACTGCCACCGGGTTCGACCTCGAAGATCCGGTTCAGAAACGGTTGGCGGATGGGCATCTCGCCAAGGTGCGAGGGGCGGGGCGGGAGTACGCCGCCGGAGGTGGGCGGCATAACTTCGCGACCGCCTACTTCAAGAAACTGACTGGAGATCGCTGGTAAGGAGTTTGCGTCGATGTCGTTGGACAAGTCGCTGAGAAGTCGGGCGTCGCTCGCTCGTCACCGAAACGTCCTCAAGCGGGCAGAGCGTATCGAAGCCCTCAAGAGCGACGATCGCTGGGAAGAGGACCAAAGCCCGGTCGGCCTGCCTAAGATCGCCAACCGCAAAGCCAAGGTTGGCAAGAAGATCAAGGAAGTCAAAGCCGACACTGGTGAGGAAGCCACCGGCGAGAAGAGCGCTCCGGCCAGCGCGTCCTAGATTGCGCGTCACCGGGCGGTGGCTACGATACCGGCGCCCGGTGATCGAATCAAACGGACCCGCAGGTCGCCTGAGTCTGGCTCGTGCGCGTGGCTTACCCGCAGGGATGGGTTGCGCGCCTGCGGTGATAACCCCATTCCGCTGTCTGGCCCACTCTCGGAAACTGCCCGACGCTGCCGATCTCACAGGGACGCCATCATGAACGCCAGCCACTTCGTCGCGGACAAAGTCGCCTCCGTGGACACTTCCGGAATCCGGCGCATATTCGACATGGCTGCTACGATGACCGGTCCGCTGGACCTCTCCATCGGTCAGCCCGACTTTGACGTACCCGAACCGGTGAAGCAGGCGGCGATCGAAGCCATCCGCGACGGACACAGCGGATACACCCCAACGCGTGGTCTTCCCGCCTTGTGCGAGGGCATCGGCGCCCATCTCGGCGCGGAGTTCGCCACGTGGGATCCGGAACTCATGGTCACCTGCGGGGTTTCCGGCGGGCTCTTGCTCTCGCTGATGGCCTGCCTGAATCCGGGGGACGAAGTCATCTACGGCGATCCGTACTTTGTGTCCTATAAGTCGTTGCCTCATCTGGTGGGCGGGAGGTCGGTCATCGTCCCGCTGGACGACGGCTTTCAGCCGGACCCGGAGCGCTTCGCGGCGGCGATTACTCCGCGTACCAAGCTCATCTTGCTGAATTCGCCCAGCAATCCGACCGGCGTGGTCCACGAGGCGGCGCGCGTGCAAGCCATCGCCGAGCTGGCCCGCAAGCACGATTTGCTGATCGTCTCCGACGAGATCTACAATCTGCTCAGCTACGAGACTCGCTCGCCCAGTCCCGTGGATTTTGCCCCCGAGCGTACGCTCCTTCTTCGTGGGTTCGGCAAGAGCTATGGGATGACCGGATGGCGCATGGGCTACGCCGCCGGTCCGTCGGCAGTCATCACCTCGATGATGAAGATCCAGCAGTACACTTTCGTGTGCGCCCCCCACATGGCTCAACGGGCGGCGCTCACCGCCCTGGAGACCGACATGTCCGCCACCGTGCGCGCCTATGGCGCCAAGCGGGACTTGGTCACCGAGGCTCTCGCCGACAAGTTTGAGTTCGTCAAGCCACAGGGGGGGTTCTATGTCTTCCCCAAGGCACCCGCCAAGTTCGAGTCCGGGACGGCGTTCGTCGAGGAGGCGATCCGGAACAACGTCCTGATCATTCCCGGCGGCGTCTTCAGCGAGCAGGACACCCACTTCCGCATCAGCTACGCGGCGGACAACGAAGTGCTCACCAAGGCATGCGCGGTGCTCTGCGCGCTCGCCGACTGAGCGTGGCGGGGGTGAGTCCGCCGGCCAGGCGCCGCCCCCAGCCATGTCGCCTCGGACGCAAACGATCCACGTGGTTATCGGTCCACGTGGTAAGGCACCACGCTGCGCATGCGCCAGGAGCAGGTGCAGGGTCCGCCGCGACGCACGCCAGATTGCTGTCATCTTCCCCCAGGTCCGTTTTGGTCTTGCATTATATCGCCCAGATTGCTAAACTCGGACCTTAGGTTGTTCATATGGGCCGCTTAGTGGGTCTACGTTGTTCAATAGCGTACGACCACAGGTCAAGCGGAAAGACACCAAACCGGTTGGCAGACGTTAGGAGGGTTTGCGATGGCTTCTACAAGAGTATCAACGGTGGTTCGCGGGGTCCTTGTGTCGTGTGTGGCAGTGTCGCTGCTCGCGACCGGCCCGAGGGCCAGTGCAGCGCCGACCTTCGGCGAAGTGTTCGAGCTTCTGCAGCCGAACGGTTCGCTGGTGTCGGTGCGGATCTGGGGTGACGAGTTCTATGGCGTGACCGAGACGCTCGATGGTTACGCCGTCGTCCGCGATCCCCAGACCAGGTTCTTCTGCTACGCGGAACTCTCTGCGGACGGGAACGACCTGGTCTCGACCGGGGTTCGCCTGGGGCAGACGGTTCCGGCGGGCCTGGCCCCGCACCTCCGCATCAATCCGGCGGCTGCCATGGCCAAGATCCAGGACGCCCGCGCCGAGTTCGAGGAGATCCAGGCCAGGACTCAGGCCGCACGCGGCGGCCTACGTGGGCCCAGTATCGGAGACGTCGCGGGCATCACTCTCCTCATCGACTTCCCCGAAGAAGCGGGCGTGATACCTCAGGCCGACGTGGACAACTACTGCAATCAGGTCGGCTACTCGGGCAACAGTAACAACGGCTCGATACGCGACTACTTCTTCGACGTGTCCGGCGGGGCGCTGACCTACACGAACTTCGTCACCGCCTACTACACCGCGGCAAACCCCAAGAGCTACTACACCGACGAGACCATCCCATGGGGCGATCGTGGCGAGGACCTCACTAAAGAAGCGCTCAACGCGCTCGAGACCGCCGGGTTCGACTTCAGCGCCTACGACGCGGACTCAGACACCAAACTCGACGCCCTCAACATGTTCTACGTCGGGGAGCACGGCAACAACTGGGCCGAGGGCCTCTGGCCCGGGTCCATCGGCTTCAATACTACCTGGACCGCCGACGGGATCGACGTCGAGCGCTTCCAGATGACCAACATGGGCGGCGGCCTGACGATCGCCACCTTCTGCCACGAGAACGGCCACATGCTGATGGGCTGGCCCGACCTGTATGACTACAGCGACCCGGGACCGGAGGACTCCGCCGGCGTGGGCCAGTTCTGCCTCATGTGCAGCGCCGCGTCGGCGACGAATCCGGTTCAGCCCTGCGGTCCCTTGAAGATGCGCGTGGGCTGGACGACCACACACGCGTTGACGACCTGCCAGAAGGACCTCACCGTGACCGCCGGCACCAATCCGAATGAAATCTACAAGTTCGACAACCCCGGCAACGCCCAGGAGTACTACATCCTGGAAAACCGCCAACAGACCGGACGCGACACGTGGATTCCCGACGCCGGTCTGGCCATCTGGCACGTGGACGAAGCCGGCAGCAACACCAACCAGGAGATGACACTGGCCCTCCATTACAACGTCACCCTGGTCCAAGCCGACGGGCTCTGGCATCTGGAGAACAACGTTAACTCTGGCGATACCGACGACCTCTGGGGGGCACCCGCCTACACAGAGTGCACGCCGACCACGAACCCCAAGACGGACTGGTGGGACGACTCCGACTCCGGACTCGTCGTTCGCTCGATCAGCTCGCCGGCGCCGACCATGACCTTCACCTACTGCAACAACCTCGAGAACACGCCGCCTGTGGCCCGGTGTACCGCGTCGACCATCTCCAAGGTGGCAGACACCAGCTGCTGCATCCCCGTTGCCGTGGGAGAGGTTGACAACGGATCCTCCGATGACGACGGGGCGAGCGACATCGACACCCTCTGCATAACCGAAGTGGACGGCGCCTCGGTGGGGTGCGCGCAATCGGTGCAGGTCTGCGGATACCCCGACGGCGCCCACACCGTGAAGCTCACCATAACAGACTTGTCCGGAGAAGAGAGTTCGTGCGTCGCCAACGTAGAGGTGCGCGACGAGACGCCTCCTGTGATCACGGTATTCCCGGCGGATCAGGACCTGCAGTGTCTGGCGGAACTGCCCGCAGAGGATACCTCGCTGGTCCAGGCCACCGACAACTGTACCGACCCGAACGACATCATCAAAGGCGTCGCAAGTGAAACGAACAACGGTGGTTCGGGCTGCGTGGGCGATCCGCTGATCATCGAGCGAGTCTATCAAGCGACCGACGAGGCAGGCTTGTCCACCTTCCGCACGCAGACCTTCACCGTCGTCGATGACACCATCCCCACGATCGACGGCGCGATCACCAACGCCGTCAAGCCGATCGAGGTCGATGGCAACTGTACGGCGTACGTGGAGTTCAGCGTCACCGTGACGGACAATTGCTGCGTGGATCCGGCTGACGTGGTCGTCGCCGCCCAAGTTCTGACGGATAATGCAACGCTGGGGGACGTCGAATACGATCCGTTCCCGCCCAGCGCACCGTCGGTCACCGTCACCGGCCGGGTGTTGGTGTCCGATCTGACCTGTTGCCCAGCCACCGTGCAGTTGGCCTTCGACGCGACGGATTGCTGCAGCAACGGCGGCGCGCAAGATACGGACGTGGTCGATGTGATCGACAACTACCCGCCGATCGG
>JAAEQG010000492.1 GCA_024231775.1 bacterium | reverse complement strand
CGAACGTGATCGCGAGAGGATTCGAACGTATCGAGTGCCAGGGAACCGGTCGCAGCCTGGATGACCTCGAAGCCGGCGGCACGCAGCGCTGAGGTGAGCAGAGCGAGCACCTGGGGTTCATCGTCGACCACCATGACCGTGCTGCGGCGATACTGGATCGGCGCATTGCCCGCTGGAGTCTCGCCATCATCAGGCCCGGGTTCGCAGCGTGGGATACGTACGTCGACGCGTGTGCCCAGTCCGGGGCGTGTCTCCACGTCGAGGTGGCCGTGATGGTCACCCACGATACCGTGAACGATGGCCATGCCCAGTCCGCTACCACGTCCCCGAGGTTTTGTAGAGAAGAAAGGTTCGAACAACCGCGCACAGGTCTCCTCGGACATCCCGGTGCCGTTGTCCTCCACAACCATGCAAACGGCGCCGTGATCTTCGCCGGCTTCCGCCTGCGGCGCGTCGGGCCAGTCCAAGTCACATTGCGCTAAGGACAGGTGCAGGTGTCCGCCTTCCGGCATGGCGTCCCGCGCGTTGATGGCCAGATTAATGATCACCTGCTGGAGCTGCGTCGCGTCGGCTTCAACCCACAGTTGAGCGTCGTCCGGAGTGCTGACTTCCAGCCGGATTGTCGCGGGGAGCATGCCCCGGAGCATGCCGCCGACCTCGGTGATGAGTTCTCCGAGGTGTACGGGCTGCATCTTGGAGGCACCTTTGCGGCCGAGGGTCAGCAAGGACCGGGTGACCCGGCTGGCCTGTTGGGCGGCGCGATCGATTCCGGACAAGGCTTTTGCGGCATCGCTGTGCTCGTTGATATGCAGGCGAGCTACGTCGGTATATCCCATGATCGCAGTGAGGAAGTTGTTGAACTCGTGGGCCACCCCCGCGGCCAGCGTGCCGATGGCCTCCATCTTCTGGGCCTGGCGCAGCCCGGCCTCCAAACGCTCGCGTTCGGCGATCGCCCGCTTGCGCTCGGTAATATCGGTGATGACGCAGATGGTCCGCTCGAACTCGCCTTCCGCGTCGTAGATCGCGGCCGAGTTGATGCTCACCTCGAGGGTAGCGCCATCTTTGCGGATCATACGCAGTTCCTGGCCCTGAACGAAGCCGTGGACACGGATCTCGTTAAGTGTCTTCCAGGACTGATCCGCGCAGTCGGGGTGGATGATCTTCGGCATGGACTGACCGATGATCTCCTCGGGGTCGTAGCCCAGAAGATCGCGCGCCCGGGGGTTGCAGTCGACGATGGTGCCCGCACCATCCACAGACGTAATCAGCGCGGCAGCGGTGTCGAAAATCGTGCGATACTTCTGCTCGCTCTTGCTCAAAGCCTGGTTGGTCTCGCGCAGCGCCTCGGTGCGCTGGGCGACCTTCGCCTCGAGGTCGCCGGCGTAGTGGGCCAGGCGTTCGCGAGACGCACGGTGGACATGCTGGACGAGAACGTTGGGGTCGCCGGCTTTCTCCACGTAGGCGAAAGCCCCCTTGTTGACGGACTCCTTGGCCGAGTCGAACGAACCGTACGCCGTGTGAATGATTACGCGAATGCCCTCATCATGTGTATGCAGGCGTTCGAGTAGTTGGGTTCCTTCCAGGTCCGGAAGCCGCAAGTCCACCACGGCGACTCCGAAGTTGGCTTGCCGGACATGCCCCAGGGCTGCGGCGGCCGTTCCACAGGCGAGTACGTTATACCCCTCCTGCTCGACGATGTGCGTGAGGGTGATCCGTTGGGCCTCATCATCCTCGACGAGCAGTACGCGAGAGAGGCGCTCCCGTTCGGTTTCGACGTACATGGCTACGCTCCTGTGGTCGCAGCCTACTCCAGATCAGCCCGGGTTCGCAAGCAGCTGGGGTCTCTGCCAGCGCCTCGACAGCGGACGATCGAGACCGGTTGGCTGGCGATTCGAGCTCGCCGTCACTCCTCCAACGGCAGTGAAAACAGGGAGAGACCGGCCGAGTCGGCCGATCTCCCCCTGACGGCGAATGCACTGGCGGGGTCAAAGAGACGCTATCCGCCCAACAGCGAGAGTACGTTCTGCTGCTGAGCGTTGGCGATTGCCAAGATACTAGTCCCTGCCTGTACCAGGATCTGAGCTCGGGTGAGTTCCGTGGTCTCGTCGGCGAAATCCGTGTCACGAATCACTGACTCCGAGGAGGTCAGGTTCTCGATGGTGATCTGGAGCTGGTTTATGTTGGGATTCAGGGTGTTCCGTTCGAAAGCTCCCAAACGCCCTCGCAGCGTGGTCACCTGGTCGATGGCAACATTGATGATGTCGGAGGCTCCCTGGAAGTTGCGCTCGCGGAGCGCGTGGCTTTGTCCGCTGGTGATGTAGGAGAGGAACCCCGACAGGCGGTTGCCCAGCTTGTTGGGATGCACGGCTTTAACGCCGATGTTCTCCTGCTGGTTCGTGTTGACGCGCGGTCCGAGCTGGAAGAGCGATCCACCTCCGGTGATCTCGAAGGTGGTCGATCCGATTCCGAGGGACTCATCCAGGGTCAAGTCGATGTCGAGCAGGAATGAGTCCAACCCGAGGGTCAATCCGTCGCCGATGGTGGCGTACCCATTAATGGTGCCCAGGGCGTCCTGACCATTTGCTTGCGTCTTGGTTCCGCTATCCTTGGTGTCCATGACCTGGAAGGGAGCGGAGCCGACCACCGGGTCGACGCGGACGAAATCCTGGCTGCCGTAGCCCCGGCTCTGGAAGACCATCGCGGTTCCGGACGCACGGGCGGAGATGCCGCAGGCGTCGGTTTGATTGTTGACCATACCGACCATGTCGCTGGTGGTGGCACTGGCCGGGAAGCTAAGGGTGACAATGCCTTCGGAGCCCTGCACGTCGATGCTCACGGCGTTGGTCAGTGGAACCGTCCCGGTGTAGGCCAGTTGGGCTTTCTGGGCGGATTGGGTGACCTGGACTTCGACGGGGACAAAGCTCCGCGTTCCGAACTTGGCTCCCAAGACGTTGACGTCGGCGAGGAGCGTGGAGTTCACGCTACTGGTGATGTAGTCCAGCGAACCATCCAGCAGTTTGCGCCCGGCGAAAGTGGTCACGTTGGCGATTCGCCCGATGGACTCGATGGCGGAGTCGATCTGGAGCTGGTTGGCGTCCACCTCCTCTGGCGAGAAAGCTCCCTCGTTGGCTGCCTCGACAATCAGCGCCTGGACGTCCTTCAACAGGGCGTTGACTTCGGCCAGAGCTCCCTCAGTGGTGGCGATGACGTTAATCGCCCGTTCGGAGTTCTTGATCGCCTGTCCGAGGCCTTCGATCTCCGCGCGGAGCCGCTCGGAAACGATCAGTCCCGCGGGGTCGTCGGATCCACGGTTGATCCGCAATCCGCTGGACAAGCGTTCGAGCGACACGCCCAAGTCGCGCTGAGATACCCTCAGATGGCGCTGAGCGACCACGGCGGGTACGTTGCTGGTAATCCTACTCATGAGCAATCCTCCTTGATTGCCTGCCAGGCGACGAGGTGATCTCCGTCAGATGACGCCTGGAGTTGCTGGGGCCTTTCCGAACTTCATGGGGCGTCCGGTCGTCGATCGGGCCGTCCTCCCCGAAGGGCGCTCTGTCCTAGCGCCTCTGGTCGCCTGAGCTTCCCTTCTGGCGTGCCCGAACTTCCTCGCCAATCTGGTCCGGTTGCACTTGCGACGCCAGGCGGTTCTCTCGCTGGATGGCGTCGTACACTTCCTTACGGTGCACCGCGATGTGGGTCGGCGCGTTTATTCCCAGCCGAACCTTGTCGCCGCGCACATCCACCACGGTGATCTCTATGTCATCACCGATCATGATGGTTTCATCGCGCGTTCTCGAGAGCACCAACATCCTCGGCTCCTTCCTCGGCTATGCCGATGCGTGCTCACCGCCGGACCCCGCCCACGCGGTCTTCTCGCCTCTGCCGGCCCATAGGCCGGAGCGATGCGGGATCTCGGTCGTGTCGCCCGTGGTCCGATCATTCGCCGTAGTGCGGCGAAAGCTCCAAGCGGACCATTATACCCCCGGGTGGGTAATACCCGCCACCGTTGGTCAGGCGGTCTGTCCCATGGTCTGCTTACCGGGGATGCGCATGAGCGGGTGCCTCGTAGAGTACCGCTTGTCGCTGAGAACCAGTTGTTTGCCCTCCCGAGTGGCAACGTTGACCACCAGTGGGCCCTGTAGGTTCCCGGTCAGCAGTTCGTCGATCTTGTTCACGATGACAAACACCTGAGCTCCGGTGGGGTCTTCCACCCCCAGAGAGTCCATCTCCTCCTTACGGATGGGCACCTGGTACTCGCCAACGAACAGGCGCGGGTCACAGACCACGAAGGCCAACTCCGCTCGGTCCGCCGCCTGCAACCAGTAGAACCCGCTGTCCTCGCCGGTTTGAACAAGTGCGTAAACCTGGTTGTTGGGGAAACCCAGAATCCCATTCGGGAAAGTGATCAGACGCTGTTCGTCAACCTCGAGCTGACCGAAACGCGACGTTTCAATAAGCATCGCGACACTCCTGTCGGCTGTTCCTATTCGGTTGGCAAGACGGCCACCCCACGCAAGGGCGGCCTCACCTTCACGCTAAGCGTCTGGCCCGCACATGGATCGATAGCAGGTGCGTAGCCGTCTTGCTAGCTCCCGGCATCTCCTCGCCGAGCAACCGTTCTCCGCAGAAGCGATCCAGCCGCGGAATCGCCTCTCGGTCGAAGATCCCCTCGCGCCACTGCGTGGGATCGAGTTTGTGTTCACCATCGAGTTCATCTGGCAGTCAACGACCTCCCGTGCGCTAAGAACCGCACGTCGCGTTAACAGTGACAAGTCCCGTGCCAGAGTTGCGGGCGCTGCAAGAACGAATCCGCCTGACATACCGTAAGCCTCTGCGGGGCAAGCACTTATGGGGTGCGGACATCCTTGACGCAACTGCGACACAGTCGGAACGCGGGGCCCGCAGGCGCAGGGGTTGCCTGGGCGGCGGGCAACTTCTGCGTCGCGCGCCCGAGCTGTTCTGCGTTGGCGGATCTGCTTCTGGTCGTGGGCCATTGCCGTGGCTCCGGAGAGCTTGGGTTACTTTACTATGCCAGGAAATCCATCAGGGAGATACTCATCGCCCGCGATCCGGTGAGCAGGCTGGCCTGCAAAGCGGTCTGAGCCTGCTCGAATTGAGTGGCGGCTTCGGCGTAGTCCAAGTCCTGGACGTCTGCAAGGAAGGTCTCCGTTGCGGCGTTGGCGTTCTCGATCTGAATAAGCCGGTCTTGCATGGACTTGGCCCGGGCCCCCACCACGCCGCGGGTTCGGGTGATCTCCGCATTCAGGGTCTCGAGGCGGTCGGCGGCTGCCGTGATTGCCGTCGTGTCGTCTCTACGCAGGGATTCCTCCAACTCGGTCAGTGCAGCGAGTACATTGTCCCCCGTGGAGGTGCTCAGATCGTCAATGACCAGTTCCGTATGCGCAGCGTCCGCGGCCCGATCCAGCCCGGGGGCCAGAGCGGTCACCGTGTTGTTCAGGGGGTGTACGGTAATTACACCGCCTCCGCCGGTGGTATCCTCGATCTGCCAGCCGTCGCCGGAGGCGGTCATCGAGGCGGTCAACGCCACCCCGGCATCGACCGCCGCCGCGTTGATCAGGTCGATTATGTCCCCCAGGGTCCCCGCGCCGTCGAGGTTGACATCTAACTTCGATCCGTCTTTGGCAATAATGCGAATGTCGTCCTCGCCGGCCGCCGTCTCGAAACTCAGGCCGTGGTTCAAGGAGGACAGCGTAGTTGCGGTATCCAGCGAGCGGATCCCCAGGGTGGCTGCGGTGGTACCGCCGTCTTCGGAGATGGAAAGCTGTGATCCCGATACGAGGTTGATGACGTCGATCCCGGTCCCGGCGCCGTTGACTTCCGCGCGCACGCCCAGCCCGGCGGCGTTGATTTCGTTGAGCACCTCCTGCACGGTTTCCGCGCTGCTCAGGTCGATGGACTTGCTCTCGGTTCCGTTCGTGATCCGGATCGGATCGGCCAGGTTCAAGCCGGCGCCCCCGCCCAGGTTGGCGATCGGAGTGGTCCGGGTGACCCGCACTCTCAGATCGGCGCCGATGATCGGCGCCGCCACCGGGGGATCGGTGAGGATGCCCAGGTCGTCGGCGATGACGCCCGTCCCGGTGTCGGTTATGGACAGTTCACCAGTGGGGGTGATATCGATTCCGGTCGCGGAGAGCGCCGCGGTGAAACCCGCCCCCGCGTCGGTCGCCGCCTGGTTGATGGAGTTCACCACGTCGCCCAGGGTATCTGCCTGAGTGAGGTCCACTTGTACGACGCCCGCTCCGGAGATCTCATTGAAAAGCAGAACGCCAGTGCGTACTCCCGAACCTCCGGCCCCGGAGAGATCATCCAGGCGGGTGTTGGCGCTGACCACCGGATCAAGATCCACCGAGCCAATCACCCGGGCGGACAGAGCTCCGAACAGCACGTCTCCGGTCAGATTCACGGCTTCAAAGTCGCTGTCCGACACCCGCACCAGCACGTCACCGGTGTCACCCAAGAAACCGACCCCGCTCAGCAGTGACTGGAACGGTTGCTCGGTGGAATCACGCCCGGCGAAGAGATGACGACCGTCAAACTCACGGTTGCCGATGGTGATGAGCTGCTCGCGAATGGAGGCGATCAACTCCGCCGCGGCGATGCGCTCGTCCGGCAGGGTCAGGGACCCCGCGTTCTGGCTGGCGATGGCGTGGGCCTCGCTCAGCATGTCGTTGACGTCTGCCAGGGCATCATCGGTGGCATTGAGGACATCGGACGCCCGGGTGACGTTCTCAAAGACCTGGGCCTGCCGATCCAACTCCTCGCCCAGTCGCAGAGCGCGGCTGGAGGCGACTGGGTCGTCACTCAGGGCCAGGAAGCTGCGCCCCGAAGCCAGCCGACTCTGTTGGATGAAGGAGCTGTACTGGTTACGACGCACCGCTTCCAGGAGACTCTGGGTCTGGTACTGGAGGCTGATGCGCGTACTGTAAATAGGGCTGACCGCCATGAGTCTACCTCGCCAAAGCCAGCATTTCGTCCATTAACTGATCCACCACGGAGATGTACCGAGCCGCCCCCTGGAAGGCGCGCTCGTACTTGAGCAGGTCAATGGCCTCCTCGTCGAGGCTTACCCCGCTGATCGCCTCTTTCTCGGATTGGAGGGAGGCAGCCACCGCGGAGGTCGCCTCCAGGCTGCTATGCACCGTGGCGGCGGAAACCGCCACGTCTCCGACGATGTTGTTGTAGAAGTCCAGGATGCTCACGTCGCCCAGCTGGGCGCTGGCTGCGGTGTCCAGCTCAGCCAGGCGGGCGGCGTTACCCCCGTCGCCCGGCAGGTTCACCATGCCCGCGGCGAGCAGCTCCGGATGTCCCTCGAACAGGCTGTTCACCTGAATGTCCGAAGCGTCAGCGCCGGTGAACAGGGTGTTGATCCCCAGTGCGGCGAGGGCATCGGACGTATCCTCGCGGAACAACTGTCCGTCGTACCCGAAGGTGAAGGAACGTCCGGCGTCCGCGTCGAGGCGGAGGTTGTTGTCGACGGTGACGCTTGCGGTCACTCCGGTTACAGTCGCATTGATCTGGGCGACCACGGAATCGAGCGTGGCGTCGGTTCCGGTACCGTCCAGGTCGATGTCAATCTGGTAGGCCACCGGCGTTCCCGTGGAATCGTCGGTTACCACCAGGAAGAAGCTGCCGTTTTGAGGTGCCAGACCCAGGCCCGCGTCCGTGCTGTTTAGCGCCGCGGTCGTGTCGTCCACCCTGACCGTTCCGGTCAGCGAAGTGAACCCGACCAGCCCCTGGCCCTCGGAATGGACCCGGTTGACGTCGGCGATCAATCCCCCGGCCAACTGGTCAAGACGATCCAGGCCTCCGTAGGCGTGCTCGTCTCGCGCCGTGATCAAACCCAGGAGCGCACCGCCGCGCGGGCTGACGTCGGCTCCGGAGTCCTCGAAGCGCACCGCGGTACGCGAGAATTCGCCATTCAGTTCTTGCTCGGTCTTCAGTGACCGGGCCACCCCGCCCTGGATCAGGGCTTCGCTGCCGATGAAGACGTAGAGCGAGCCGTCCGGCTGAATCCGCGTGTCCACGTCGACGATCTCCGCCAACTCGCGCAGTTGGGCATCGCGTTGATCGCGCAGGGCGGATGCGGGGGCCCGTCCACCGGCTTCAGCAGCTACGATCTCCGTATTCAGCCTGGCGAGGTCTTGGGCGATTCCGTTGGCCTGCTCGACCAGTGTGGAGATCTGAGAGTCGGCGTCGACGCCCAGAGCAATCAGCTCAGACCGCAGGCCGCGCAAGGAGGAGGCCAGGGCGGCGCCTTCCGCGACGGCTACGGACCGAATCGCCGTGTCCGCCGGGTCGTTGTTCACCTCGGTCATCGCGTTGAAGAACGCGCTCATCTGACCGGCGAGACCGACCCCGGTGAGCTCATCAAACAGAACCTCGATCTGGGAGATCGAACGGTCTTCCGCCTGCACCGCCTGCTGGTTTCCCAGGGAGATGCGGAGACGCTGCTCGAGCGCTTCATCGAGGTTTCGCTGCAGGGAAGTCAGGGCGACCCCGGCGCCGGGCCGGAATCCCTCCGGAAGCGAAATCCCATTGAGCGACGAGAGCCCGGCGGATTGGCGCGTATAATCCGGGTTGCCCGCGTTGCTGACGTTGTTACCCAACACCTGCAACGCGCTCTGGTAGCTCATCAGGGCGCTACGCCCGATCTGCAATGCCGAGTTCACCAGACTCATGGTTCTACCCCGTCATCTCGAAAAGCCGCCGCCCATGACCGGTCACCACCTGACCGCGCGGCGAGTATGTATCCGGTTGCTGATCCGGCGAAGCCACCGCTTCGAATATGCAGCGTAAGTGCTGAAGAACCTGGGCGGCGATCAGCGCCGCCAGTCGGTTCGCCTCCGCCGTCTCGCGTACCACCGAACGCAGACGCTCCGACGCACTCAGCAGCGCGGGGCGCATCGACTCAGTAAGACGTTCCGCAAGCTGCCTGACCGGCAATCGTCGCGCGACCTGGCTGTTGAGCCCCAAGCCCCGCCCGATCGCGTCCATCAACTGCCGACGCAACCCCTCCTGGGCGCGGATCGTCTCCACCAGCGAAGCTTCGCGGGCGGCTTCGGTGTGAAGCCCATCAGTGTCGCCGCTCCGCATGAGCTCGGTCTTCCTGCGAATCAGCCGAAGCAGATCGTGATGCAGGCTGGTCAGCCGATCCAGGACGACAAGCAACTCCGCTACACGCTGGTCTGGTCTATCCATAGTCATCTCAGACTCTCGTTCGTACGGCCCAGGTCGACCATGGCTTCGGGGCGTGCCCGTAGCCGCTCCAGCCATGCGCTCGCCGAGGTCCCTGCCGAAGACTCGATTGACGCCGCCTCGTTGTTGTTCCCGCTGGCGGCGGAGCGGGCTTCATCGAGGCTGAGTTGCTGGCGGGCAAGGTGTTTGAACAAGGTGTCGGTCAGGTCGTTGCGACTGGCCAAGCCTGCTCGGCTGGCCAACTCGGCGTCGAGTTGTGACGCGAATACCTCTTCGGCACGGCCTCCATGGCCGATTGAACCGCGCAGGGGGCTCTCCCGCATGGTCTTGAGCAGCGTTCCGAAGAACACCGAGCCGACCACCTGGCCGGTGACTTCGCGCAATTGACCCAAGCGCGGGTCTCGCTGCACATCAACTTTGTCAACCGCGGTCACCGACGACACCATTCTCACTCCTCAAACACCCGTCCCCCCGCAACGCCCCGTCACCTCTTGCTCAATCCCTCTTCCCTCTT
>JAAEQG010000491.1 GCA_024231775.1 bacterium | reverse complement strand
TGTCCTCCCCACCTCGGCCCGATCCCGCCTCCGGCCCGGCCGGCGTACGCCGCAGCCAGGACTTCCCCCAACGCCACCCGCGGCTGACCGACCGATTCCCCCCACTCCGGACCCCGTCCGAAGCCACCTGCCCCAGCAGAGCGATCCCCGCAGCCCCCAGGAATGCAGCCGCCGCCACCCCGCCGTCCGCCCAACCCGACTCCCCCACCCGGGACCACACCAGCCCAACCCAGAAACCCGCACAGGTCAGCCCGATCACCGTCCCGTACTGCCGTGGTGCCGCCCGCGCCACCAGCACTGCCGCAACAACTACGAGGAACCAATACAACAACAGGGTTACTGACACCTTACTCGCCTCCCCCGTCAACCTGACTGCTCACCGCTGCAGCTTCTGCTACGTACGTCCCATAGGCTGCAGATTGCTCTGCGCCACGTCCGCCGCCCTGGCCTTCCTCGCCATCGCAGCCCGAGCTCTCCGCAAACCGACGCTCCAGGCCGACAGGATCTCGAGCCGCCCAGTCACAGATCAGCTTGTCGAATACCTTCGCCAGCTCCGGATCGACCACCGTCCCAGCCTCATCGCTGAGGATCTCCAGAGCCTTCTGCCAACTGAACGCCTGGCGGTACGAGCGGCAGGTCGTCAGCGCGTCGAAGATATCTGCAATCTGGATGATCCGGGCCTGCAACGGGATCGCTTCTCCGGCTAGTCCGTCAGGATACCCGCTGCCATCCCAGTGCTCGTGGTGATGCAGCACCCCATCGATCGCTTCTGCCAACTGAGGAACTCGGCAGACCACGTCGCTGCTCCGCACCGGGTGCTCCTTCATGTGCTCGAATTCATCTGCGGTCAGCTTGCCCGCCTTCTTCAGCACATCGTCGCGAATCCCGATCTTGCCCACGTCGTGCAACAGCGCTGCCCACTCCAGAGTCTGCAGACGCTCGTCAGACCAACCCAACTGCCGCGCCAGCAGACATGAGTAGAAACCAACGCGGTCCGAATGGCCCGAGGTATACATGTCCTTCTGGTCGATCGTCCCCACCAGAGCGCGGACCATGTCGATCGACACCTGACGAAGTTCATACACCAGACGCAGGTTCCGGATGATGTCCCCGCAGAACACCCTCAAAGAGTCCATCAGTTGCATGTCCGCCGACGTGAACCGAGGAGAACTCTCTCCCCGGATCAACACCAACGCACACGCAAACTCATCCCCCGCATGCACGGGACAAACCATCACCTGGCTGCTGCCCGTCCGACACTCCTCCGAGTCGTCCGGCGACTCCTCTTCCGCGTTCCCAATGGAACGCACCGTCACACGACGCGCCGAAACGCTTCCCTCCACCAACTCGTATAGACACAGCGATTCGTCCGGGGCTTCGTTGGCCACGTCCCAACTGCTGATCCGCAACTCCCCATCAGAATCACGACGCATCACCGTGAAGTGGCAGTCCGCGAACATCGCCCGCAGACTCTCCGTCACCACCGTCATCACCTCGTGTTCATCCGTAGCGGACGCCAGGCGACGCGTGATGTCGAAGACCACCCCCAGTTGCTCGTAGGCGTGCAGCAACTCGTTGCCCATCCCCTCGTGCTCTTCCAGGACCAGATCCAGCTTCTCCCTCAGCCGTGCCAACCGCTGATCGAGCACCTGTGACCCATCTCCGGACGCCCCCGGGGCCACACGCTCGGTCACGATTCCATGCAGCAACGCGGCCACCCCGTGCGGACCCGCCGAACCCGACACTGATCCGCCACCGGGATCACTGCCGGATACACCGGGCGGAGTCACCGAAACGTTCTCCGCAAGACCGCCTGGAACATCGCCTCTGTTCATCTCGTGCACCTTTCAAGGGATCAATGATCGGCGGCCACTCCACCCTCTGTGAGCAACGACTCGACCTCCCCCAGCAATCGTGACGGTGAAAAAGGCTTGGGATGAACCCGAATACCATACACCGCCAGGTCCGCCGCGATCGTCTCCTGGTCACAACGCGAGCTCAGCACCACGATCGGAATGTCCAGCTTGGCCTGCTCCCGGATTCGCCGAACCAACTCCAGACCGTCTACGTTGGGCATGTTCACGTCGGACACGACTATGTCCGCCGGCTCACGCCCCAACGCGTCCAAAGCCTCCGCCCCATCGCGACACTCCACCACCTCATGACCGTTTCGACTGAACCACATCGCCAGAACCCGCAGGATCTGTACGTCGTCATCCGCAACCAGAATCCTCGCCATTGTCTGCCTCCAGCTCGTACCGCATCTCCGGCCCGTTATCCCCCTGCCTCAGCCCCCGACCTCGACTTGGGCAGCCTCACCACAAACGTAGACCCCTTCCCCTTCTCGCTCATCAAATCGATGTCCCCCCCATGACGCCGGGCGATCTCCCGGGCGCTCGTCAGCCCGATCCCCGTCCCGGTGATCGACTGCACATCCGGATCCTTGCTCCGGTGGAACTTCTCGAAAACGTGTCCCTGCTCCTCCGCATCTATCCCCATCCCCGTATCCTTCACCGTGATCAGCAGCTCCTCCTCGTTCGCCTGACAGCTCACCCGGACCTCTCCCCCTCGCGGCGTGTACTTCAACGCGTTGCCCAGCAGGTTGTTCAGCACCACTGCCAGCTTGTCCTTGTCCGCTTGGATCGGGTCCACCTTCGCCGGCAACACCGCTTGAAGATCGACGTCCTTCTCTTCCGCCGCCGCCCGCACGTCGCGCACCGCTTCCTGGATCAGCGCCCGAACGTCCACGTCATCCAGAAGAATCTGAATACTCCCAACTTCCAATTGCGAGATGCTCAGAATATCCTCCACCAACCGCGACAGACGCCGCGTCTCCTTGTTGATCACGTTGTAGCACTCACTCACCACGCTCGGATCGTCGAACATCCCGCTCGACAGCGTCTCCGTGTACGCCCGAATGTTCGTCAGCGGGGTGCGCAGCTCGTGCGTCACCTGCGAAACGAACTCCTCCCGGGCTCGGTCCGCCGTCACCTGCTGGCTCATGTCCGTCACCACCACGACACAAGCCCCGTGACGGCCTGCCTTCCGCTGCGGGATCACCCGCACCCGGTAATGGCTTGAACCGCACTCCATCATCTCGCTATGCCCCTCAAAACCTCCCCCGCTCCGCCGGGCCTTGTCCACCACCTCCACGATCAGCTTCCCCGTCTCGCTCGAATCCGCTTCGCTAAGACGACCATGACGACCTTCCTCCCCGGACCAACCCATCAACCGCAGGCCCACTGCGTTGCAGTGATCCACCACTTCCTCGTCCGAGATGATGAAGACCCCGTCCGGTATCGCATCCACCGCATCCGCAAGCTCGCCTGCGTTCGAACGCTCCAGAACCTGGCGAAGCTCGGTCGTCGCCGTCGAACGTTGCGCCTCCGCACGAAATCCCTCCACCAGATCAATCAACCGATTCCAACTGCTCGCCGCCGCCCCCAGGGAATCCGCCACTCGCAGCGAAGCCAGCTCATCCTCCAAACGATCCGCATGTGCCACCAGGTTTTCCGCAATGCACGAGACCCCACGAAAGTGACGCCGCATCACGTGGTACACCACCCCCAGCAGGCCCACCGCCGCCAGGATCACTTCCAGCAACCACGCTCGCCCCGCGGACAGCATCCCGGCACTATCCCAGCGCAGCACCGCCTCCAAGACCAACGGTGCTCCGGCCCCATTCACCGCCACCGGAAGGCGATAGAACCGCCGGATAATGGACCCGTCATCCGACGCCAGGGGCACGCCTCCGCTCCTCCACCCTCCCTCGAGGACAGCCCCTTTCTCCTCCACCTCCCCGGGCATCGCCCCCAAAGGGCTCGGTCCGCCCACCTCATCTGCATCCAGCGAAGCCAATACGATTCCGCTCGAGTCCGACAGACACAGCCCTTCACAGTCAACCCGGTGACCGTAGCTCCGCAGCAGCGCCTCCTGACGGGACACGTCCTCCCCACTCGCCCCCGCCAGCAGCTTCGCCAGGAGTGCCAGCGTGTGGTCTCCGTGCGCGACCGCCCTCTCCAGCGCCAGACGCTCGGTCTGCCCATGCGCCACCAGGGTTACCGCCCCCAGACCGCACAGGTACACCGTCACCAGCGCAATCCCGATCCAGCGCGGGATCTCCTCTTCCAGCCAAAAACGCTTGAATGATGTCCAGCTCGATTTCACCATGCTCTCATCCGGCCAAACCCTCCAGGGGTCGGATCACGGCGCGGTGACCAACCACACTCCGCCCCCCCGATGTAGACTTCCCCTAAACATCGTCGCCTGCTACCTCTCGCATTGGCTGTAACTCACTCCGTCCCGCCTCCCAACGTCCTATATCCGCAGACCATACGGCCATCGCGCATGTGGCCGGGTGCCCCATCTCGTTGATCCGCCCCCCCGGGCGGATCTCGAGGTGGGGGACGGACAAACCGAGCCGCGACCGTCAGGGAGCGGTCCCGCCGAATGGAAGTGGACGACACAACAAAGGCCTCCCAGCCGGTAATCCAACCGGCTGAAAGGCCTCGTAGTTCTCTACCCCGGCAGGCGCAGCAGGGACTGCCGGCCCCGCTGGGGAACCGCGCTACAGCTTCACCGCCAACACCGCTCCCTTCGTGATCCACACTGCCACATACTCGTCAGCCTGATAGTCGGTCACCGAGAGATTCGGCGTCGGGTGCACAATACGGGTTGGCTCGTTCGCGGCTCCCGCGTCCGGGGGCAGGTTCGAGAAGCTCTGCGGCTGAACCACCAGGTGCGGCCCATGCGTTTCATCAGTTTCAACCACGGCAGTCACCTGCCCCGCGCGGAGCAGACCCACCGCCATATCCCCCGGACCAGCCGCCCGCCCTTCTCGGGCCTGTTCCGCCCGGTACTCCGCGATTAGCGCAGCCTGTTCGCGCCGCAGCCTGTCAGGGGATCGCACTGCCATACCCACTCCTCGCTGGAACCCATCCCAAACCCCTCTCCCCGGTGGGGAGAGGTTGGGAGAGGGGCGTAACCGTCAGAGAATCCAACCCTCCCCACTTAGGGCAGTGATGGGATAGGTTCAAGTCAGTCCTTCGCCGCCACAGAAGAGAGCTTGCGGAGCCACGGCCCGTCGCGGGTTTGCACCGCGCCTCTAGCATTCATCACCGATCAACTCCACGAGAACCACCGGCGTCGGCGGCCCTGCGCTATCCGCGGTGGCTCTCACGCTGGCTTGGTTGCCCTCCTCGCGTCCCGTGGCCGAAACCGCCCGCACGCTCCACCTTCGCCGCGCGCCGTGTTCATGGGCATCGCTGGTGTAGCTGTATTGACCGGTTCCGGGTCTGTGTGGCACCTGTCCCACCACCTGTTCATAGTCCACTATCCCGTCACCCCCGTCGGAGTACACCCGGAACTCCACCGCCTCCGCCTCTTCCCCCACTGGCGAGTACCCCCAGCTTACGCGGAACTTCCCACCGGCCACTGCTTCCACCGCCAGTCCCACCGGCCCATGTGGACGCCCGCCCACAAACTCCCCTCCGGCGCCAAACGCAACTGAAACTACTGACTCTGCCTGTGCACTTTCCACCCCACCGCCACCTATGGCCCGCAGCGCGTAGAAATGCTCCGTATCCGCCCCATGCGGGCGCCACGAAAAGTTGCTGATCCGATCGGACTCCGCCCCCGCAGCTCCCACCGGAGCATCGTAGTCAACCTGCTCCGGCCCCGAATTGCCCCGGTAGAGATTGTAGCCTCCGCCCACGCGCGGAAACGACCAGCCTCCCATCGCGCAGACTCCGTTGGCGATTCCCCGGAGCGTATACCCGCGATGAATCGGGTCATAATGCGCCAGCCACTTGTTCAGCAACGTGCAGGCCATACCCGTGCGCCCCCATAAGCCCATCCAGCCGCCCAGAAGCTATCCTACGCCCCTTCTCCCCTATGGGGAGAGGGGCGTAACCGTCTGGTTCCCTTACCTCTCACGAAGGTGTCACGATGATCGTGTCACCCCCGTCCACCGGGGTCATGGTCCTCAGCGTCGTCGTTCCGTCATTGTCCTTGACCACGTCGACCCCTGTGGCGATGGCGTGTTCCCGCTGGTTCGCCAACATCGCCTTGGAGGTGTGTACTTCCTCCCCGAAGGTGCCCGCGTTTCCATGTCCCGTCACCGCCTCATCCCACACCGCATCCGCGATCTCCCCCGGCTGCACGGACTCGACCGCAGCCCGCACCTGGTAGACCACCACCCCGGCCGCCGTGTCGTGATCGGTCTGGTACACCGAGATGGCACAAGTGCCCTCCGTATCCACCGCACTGACATTCGGACTGTCCGTCTGCCGCAGCTTATACACTCCCTTAAACGCCTCACCATTCGTTAGTTCGCGCCAGGTGTAGTCCACGTCCTCGACCATCTCCAGCGTCGTCCCGACGATCAGTTGCGCCCGCGACAGGCGCACCGCAGGCGACGTCACTCCGACAACCGGAGCCCCGTACTCATCCACCAGAGGAATCAAGAACACCGCGTTACTTTGGCCCATCGGATAGCTCATCTGCGTCTCACCCTGAAATCACCTTGTATTCAACACCCACCGCCCACGGAGGTTCTCGATTCAAACCAGCCCGATCGCCGGATAGCCCACCCGCTCCACGCCGCGCTGTACCGCCCCGAGGTCTCCTCCATCCGCCGCCGCTCCCCGGGCTGCCGTGCTTCGGTTCAGCCCCAGGTTTCCATTCGCGGCGTCGATGAAGGGACTTGACCCCAAGGTTACCCAACCCTCTGAGATCAACCCCACCCGTCCTGCGGGCACCTGCCCGGCGCTACAGTTCCAACTGCCGTTGTGCAATAGCACTCCCAGTTGGCCCACGGGCTCAGTCACGTTTACGGCGTACCCGCTGCACGTGCTGAGCAAGCTGTTCGTCACCGCGAACACGTTCGCACTGCTGGACGCGTAGGCATTGATGTTGACCCCATGAACACAGTCGTGCACCGACAGACGCTCGATCGTCAGCGGAGACTTGGCCAGCGCGTTGTCGTGATAGAACTCGACTCCATTCCCGCCGACGTGATGCGCTCGGCAGCCCACGATCCTCATCCCCGCCAGGGCTCGGAACGCGTGGTACTCAGCATCGTATGCGGTGCAGCCGAAGCACTCCACCACCGCGGAGTCAGTGTCAAAACCGAACGCCACGTCGTGGGCCTCACAATGCGCAAACACGTGTCCCTTGTTGCTCGAACTGAACCCAACGCCGCAGTCGTGTGCCCGGACGTTCCGCATCAGCACGCCCCGTGAGGCGACCTCACAACCGACCACTCCCCCGTACCGTCCCTGCAGCGAGTTGTGGATGCGAATCCCCTCGAATATCTGGTACATTCCGGAAACTCGCACAATCGTATACGCACCGTCGTTCCCGTCTACGCCAGTGAGAGGAGGCTCATTCGCTCCGACTGGCACCCAGTCGTCATCCGTGCCCACCCAGCGAACCGGAGCCGCGTCGGTTCCGCCGGCACTAAACTCCAGCGTGTGTCCACAGGACACGTCGCCCTCTCCCCCTCCACGCCAGTAGAACACGTCTCCCGCGCTGGCGGCTCCGATCGCCGTTTCGATACCGTAGGGGTCCTGCTGGGTCCCGGTTCCGCCCGTCGCCCCTACATCGTTGTCCACGTAGTAAGTTCCCATTTGCACACTCCCTACGGTTGCAGCCTCCTGCGTCCCCGCCGGCGTAGCGGCCGGCGTCCCCGTCGGCCGAAGAATTCAATAAGCACCAACACCCCTGAACGGTTCACAAGTACGCAAAACGCTATCCACCTCTACCGCGGGCTGCCCCCCTCAATACGGCACATGAAACAATACTGCCCCGCGCTCATCCTCGATCGTCGTGATGTCTCCGTCAGCCGTCACGACCTTCGCCAGCGCCAGGAATGTCTTGGTGTCACCGGGAAACGCACCGCCGGTTTGCAGAGCGTTGCTTCCGTCGATCCACACATAGACAGTGGAATCATCCGCCACTGCTTGTCCAGTCGCCCCGGGAAAAGCCTTGCGCACATTCTGGTAGTAGTAGACGATGGGGAACACGCCAATGCTCAGATCGCCCTCGTCCACTACCCGTCCCTGGTTCATCGTCGAGAGCACGGCATTCTCCCGCAGCAGACGACGATTGTATTGCACTTCATAGGTCGGACTGCTATTCGGCCCCACACCTTTGGCGATGTAGGTCAGTCCCGTGGCTGCGTCGATCGTTCCGTCGAGCGCTTCCACGGCGGAGTCGCTCGGATGCACTTCATCCGGATAGGTGGCCATTACTACTTAATCCTCCCAAGCAAGACCAACACGCCAGCAACGGCGGTTCACAGTCCCCGTATGGGCCTGAACCGACTGCCATAGAAAGACAATTGCACCTGGTCAACCGCCTGGTCGTGTCCGACGCACCGAAGACAGCGCGGCGCCTCGGGGCTGGAATTGACCAGAACTGACGGAATCGAGAGCTCTGTCGAAGCATTGCCTGAACCGTCGAAGATGATGACCGCGTGCGCAAACTCACCGAAGACATACGTAGGCGATTCCATCACCAGCGGCCAGGCTGGTTGAAGATGCTCCCCCCAGAGATGCACCGTCTCCAGATGCCCATCCGGATCGATGCTATCCAGATGACGAAGCGTCAGGTGGCCATCACCGAGGTGCCCCTCCCTTGCGCCAGCCTCCGGCCAGAAGCGGACCCGCCCCGGCCCCAAGGGATGAGCATAGTCGATCTGCCCCGAGCCCAGATCGGCATACAGCTCAAACTGGGCGTCAGACCCGTACACCCGCTCACGCAATACCGTCAACTGCAATCGCACCATGCTCTTCACTCAGGTTGGGATTTCTGTGGTCCCGACAATCAATTCCGTGTCCCAACGGCCACCCGACAGACGATAGTGCAGACCACGTATGGCTGGTGCCGCCGCTGCACGATCCACCCGGCTGCGGACGTTCAAACCGCGCCCCGTGATTCCCGAAACCCGATCACCGATGCTCATTACCGTCTCCAGCCAGGGCACGGTCACTTCCAGACTCACTTGGCCGTCCTGTTCATTGGAGGCGATGTTCCTGACGTACGACTGGGCCTCCGCAGACTCGTCCACTTCAATCGTGGACGAATCCGGGTTCACCTCGGAGAGCACATCAACCGTCCCGGTACGGCTTTCGTAGGAATAGCGAGTCGGGGCGAAGACCACCCGGGACGTGGTCCACAGGGTGGGGGTCTTCGACTCGTCCGGCGTATGTCGCGCGACCAGGCGCTGGTCACTGTCGATCAGCGCGGTCACCCGCACCCGGAAAGTCTGCTCGATGATCGCATACCACAGGTTCTGCTCCTCCGGGTAGGTGTCCGACGGCGTAATCGAGGTCGGATTGGTTACGTCGAAGTAGATCCCCGTAGGGTCGAAGCGCACCCGGGCTCCGCTCGGTTCGTGCCAACTGCTCCCCGAATCGAAGCTGACCTGGACGAACACCCCGAACCCACTGCCGTCCTCCGCCAGGGTGATCGTATCGCGCAATCGCCGGGGCCGCCGGGTCCAGGTGCCCTGCCCGGTGGTCGCGGCGTTCGCCACCGTGGAAAAATCGAACGGTTGATAGTCGTCGAACGGAGCGTTCCGGTTGTAGATCGCCCCACCGAAACGCCCGTCCTCATTGAGCACCCACAAACGAGCCACGTTCTGATACTGGGCAAAGTCCACCCCTTTCTTGTGGTACCGCTGATACCACGGGTAGTCCTCGACCCCTTCTCCAGCGCCCGCGACTTCGTCCGGCGTCCACGCGAGGGCCTTCGCCGCTTCTCGTTCGTTCGGCGGCACGTTGTCCAGTTGTGATTCCGGCTCCCAGCCAGGAACCAGGGGCACGGTCATCTCGTGCTGCTTCACGGCCCCTATCACCACCGGAGCATTCACCACCCGGCGATGGTCCCAGCCGATCCGCGCCCGCTCGATCGTGTTGGCTCGATAGACCTCCGCCGCCGACATGGCCGACGCATCGAAACGCACGGTCCCATCCGCATGGCGTCCCCCCGGCGCCAGGGGCAGTTCCCGCAACGGACCGTCCTCGTCCGCCCATACCCGCAGCCGCGACTGGTGTTTTCCAAGAACGTTAACCGTCTCGGCGGTCAGGTGAACGCCGCATTCCGCCGCCAGCAAAGCCAGCGCCTCCACCAGATTCGTCGCCTCGACGCTTAGATCATCAGGCGCCGCCAGCAACCTCCGCAGCAGAGCGCCGTCCGGCAGGACCTCCGCGGGACAGTCCGGAGGCAGATGCACCGCGGCATCGGTCTCCGTAAAGACGTTCCCCTCATAGACCAGTCCCTCAGACAGTTGGTGAAACCAGCACAGGTAGCGCAGTGCATTCAGATAGGTCCACGGCTGCGCTTGAGGGTCGTTATCCGAAGTGAAGATGTGAAGCTCACGCGGGGCGCCGCCGGGTCCGGTGACGGTTAGTGGAGTCGGTGCGCAGTTAGCGACGCCGTCCAGGTTGAAGACGCACGGCAACGCCGACACCAGCACGCTAGCCGACTGCCACTCCTCCGGGGAGGACGCCAGACCGTCCTCAATCTCCCCGCTGCGCATGCGCCGCCCGTAGATCCAGCAACGCCGCTCCCGCGCCATCCGACCATAGACATGCTCAGCCGCAAACGTGCAACGGTTCTGGGATCGCCCGGGCCGACCATCCCACTCCGCCTCCAGCAGCGGAGGGTAGCCCTCGAAGAGCATGCTCCGCGTAGTGGGATCGGGCTCGTTCGTGCGGATCAATACCCGACAATCCGGAAGGTACCGCGCCCGAGCGGAGACCGCGTCAAACTGATCGTCCAGGCGCACCGCCACCCGGGCCTCGGATACCCGATCATCACAGCCCACGATCACCTCCTCCACCCGCAGCCGCTCGTCAACGCGGAACACGCCCGACGAGGGCGCCGCCTCGAACTCCGCCACCAGCAGCCCCGGACGCTCGACTCTTTCCTCACCCGGATTCATCATTCCAATCCGCCCTGCCTGGGTAGCACCGCCGCTTAGATGGACAGTTGGCTGAAGGTCAACTCGAACTGCTGGACCGCAGCCCCCGTAGCTGAATGACGACGGCGCCGGCCTTGCCGCTCGAATCGGTCAAGCACACACTCCGAGAACGTGCGCCCCCAGGCATCGACTACCTCCGCCGCGACCCCCGCGACCACTAGCCGTTCGAGTTCCGCCTCGAGCGCGTTCAGCCCCGCATCGTCATCCGCCACCAGACATCCCGTCCAACTGATCCGCCGGCTGCGCATCCCCAGATGATGCCGATAAACACCATCGATCCCCGGAAAGCCGAACTCGATCGCCGCGCTCTCCAGCGAATGCAGCTGAACGGTCACCATGCTGGCACTTCCAGCGATCGCCACGCCGTCAAACGTGGGCGACCCCAGCTCCGCCAAACGCTCCGCCAGATAGCGCTGCTCGAAAACCACCGCCCGTTCGTCACTGGCAAGTTGGCGCTCATCGCGCAGCACCAGTCGATGGTCCGGTGGGATCACCGCGCCATCGAGGACCGCGGAAACGTCTTCGAGCAGATCCAAGACTCCGACGCTCTCCGGTTCGCCGGTCAACGCCGCACTGCCGCCGCGGAGGTTCTCTGCCGCGACGATGACTGCCAGCAAAGCCGCCCCCGGAACAGCCCCGCCGGCGGCGCGGCGCTCCAGCCCGTCGTAGAGCACATACGCCGCCGGCTGACGCTGTCGAGCCAGCGACGCCGCTGCAGCCTTGCGGTCGCCTAGCTGACACACGCCGACCGTCGCGAAGGCCTCGCCGGCGCCCACCTGCAAGGCTGAGAGCATCCCGACAACCGAGGTGGCTACATCACCCAACTGGCTCACGTCTTCTCTCCACGGTGTTCGTCAAGACCGCGCACGCCTCAGTAACCCTTCAGCTCTTCCCGAGACAGCACCCGGGCGTCGCCGGTCGAAGCCGCGCTGAAACCGGGTACCGCATCGCCCGTAGAGGGCAACGCTCCGGGCAAATCCACCTTCCCGCCGGCCAGTTGTTCGAGCCAGCCCAGCGCACCCTGGTTCTTCTCCGCAACGTCTTTCGGCACCGGCGGACGCCGGCAGTGCAGGCGATACTCGATGAGATCGAGCACCACGCTGACCAGCAGCGCCGCCGCCTCACCAACTGCAGCCAGGTCCACCGGCACCGAGTAGCGCCGCGCCAGGAAGCTGTCCGCCAGACGCTCAGCCCCGTTGCGCACCTCGCTCACCAGATCGGGGTCAGCCGAGCCGGTGTCCGCATCATCCGTGAGCTGCAGGTACCGCGTGGTACCCAGGCGGGTCTCGATGTCGTCATTCGTCACGTAGGCCATCGCAAGCTCCCCAGCGACCACAGCAGTCGCGGCAAAGAAACCCAACGCAGCGCACGCCGGGTATAGTGATCGAGGATCAGGCAAAGAGCGTACGAACCGCGAACTGCCAGTAGCCATACGCCATACAATAGCGTGCCCGCACCCCGTAGAGGTACTTCTCACGCTTAAAGGCTTCCTCGCTGCCCTCGGCCAGCGCCGTGAACTCGATCGGCTCGCGATCCTGGAAGATGAACGGACGCACCACCCCGTCCGTCTTGAACATGTACCACTTCCGCGCGTCGCTCAGCCAGGGGAAGGCGATCACCCGGGCCACGCCCTGCAAGACGTTGGACGTATTCTCCACGATGGTCGCGTTGATCGCCTCCAGCGCCGTGAAGTACAAAGGCACCGGAACCACGCAGACCAGACCGGTAGCGGATAGCGCCATCGGATCATCCCGCTCGTCCCGGAACGACAACATCGTCGCCAGGGCCTGCTTGAGCGAACCCTTGAACTCCGCATCCGTGGGATTGTCCGGGTCCGTGGCCGAGAAGCTCAGCTTGTTGTCCTGGCTGCCCGAGTCGCCGGACTCGTGGGAGTCGCTGAAGAACGGCACGCCGTCGTAGCTGTGATAGCCGCTGCTCTCGCCGCTGATAAGTAACTGGGCGATGAGGAAGTCCTTGTGGGTTCCCGCCCGCTGGGCCAGCTCGCCGATGCGCACGCGGATCTGTCCGGTCTGATCGTCGGAGATCTCGTCGCGATCCACCTCGATCGTGGCTTCGTACTTGAGGTTCTCCACCGAGTATGACTCACTCCGCAGGCCCCGAGCAAGCCGCCCCGTACCCCACTCGCGCATCTTGGGCACGGTGCCTAGCCACCGGTAGGTCTCGCTATCCGAACTCGAGGGAATCCGGGTCGCCAGCTCGGGGTAATGCCCCGGCGTAGCATCCAACCGGTCGAAGAACTCGCTGCGCAAACCCTTGGTCAACAATCCCGTATTGATAACAGCCACTGGGTGACCTCCTTTCGAGGGAATTGAGAATCGAGAATACTGCAGGCTACGACTCCACAGAGATGTCCGCGTCGGCACCGCCGATGGACGCAACCGCCACCCAGTCACCATTGCCGTCGGCAACCAGATGCACGAAGTCACCAATGTCCGCAATGGCAACGTACTTATTGTCCGCCTGCTTCGCGCCCTTGATGTAGATGCCGCCGGCGGTCCCCGGAGCCATGCGCAATGCCTGATCGACCATGCACACGAACTTGAACTCCGTGCCCGCCGGAGGGCTCGCCGGAAGTGTCGCAGTGATGACACCGCCCGCCCCCAGATTGGTATGCACCATCCCGCTCTGGGCCGCGGTCACCGCGAAGTCCGCCGAATGATGGGCCAGGGCGGTGACGCCCGCGGGAGCAGTCGTATCCAGACGCAGCACGATCTCCCCGGTGGCTACGACATCCATGACATACCCGACAAACACGTTGCCGCCGGGAGTGAAGCTGAGCGTGTCGTCCGCGCTGGCGTAGACTGGTCGGCCAACGTCGGCCGGGACGGCTCCGCTCAGGTCATGCCCGAAGTCGCCCAGGGTGAACACCCGGACGCGCAGGTCACCGCTGGACCCGGCGCTGTTGTCGATCTCTTCGTACGTGGTCCCCACGAAGCGCCCCCCCGATGCCAACGGCTGGGCGTACCCGCTGGAATCCAGGGTGACAAACGCACCCTTGTAGACATGCGCGCCGGCAGCCACCGGGTAGCTGCGCAGCTCCTGGTCCACATACCGATCCACGTCTCGATTCGCCGTCAATGCCATTCTGTTCTACCTTTCATGGAAAAGCGTTCAACTCTCCGCATTCAGCAGTGAGCAACTGTTCTCTCTAAAACCTACTGCCGGAATGTCTGCGGCTCCCACTGCCAGAGCAATGGGGCACGCGGACCACGGGCAAACAAGTTTGCCCATGCCACCCACCGCTCAAGCGATGGGGCAGCAGGCGTCACTCGGCCTCGCGCTGAGCAGCAGCCACGTAAGCCTCTTCCGAGGTCAGTGCGGACAGGCCCGGATGGGCGCGGTACTCCGCTCGGGCGGACTCTGCCGCGGCCCCACTCCGGGCCGTGGATCGGTTAAGCGTTTCCGCCGGGTTCAGGCGTCCGAGCGGAACGACTACCGGAGCATTCTTGAGCCACTCGTCGAAGAGCTGCGGGTCTTTCTGGGCCAGGTTCAGAGCCCAGTCGCGTTGTGCGGCGGTCAGACGTCCCTGGCGCTGAGCCTCGGTCACACGTTGATGAGCCGCGCGCAGCTCGGTCTCGCGGGCGACGTCGTCCAGACGCCGACCGGCGGCGACCAACACCGTCAGCTCCGCACAATCCTCCGGGAGAGCAAGCTGTTCCCGGAGGGCGGTAAGGGCGCCCTCTGCGGTCTGCCCAGACACGTCGTCAGCACGATTGACGATCGGCTGCATGTTGGCGATGGCCGGCTTGTTGGTCAGAGCTACGGAATGCAGCGCCACCAGCTTGCGGTCGGACTTGCGAATCAGCGCCACCGGGGAAAGATAGCGATACTGTCTGGCACCGAGCTGTTCGAGAGTCGGCGGGGTCCAGGCCACCTCCGCGAAGATGCCCACGCCCTCGTCCGCCTCGATCCGTTTGATCCAGCCCGCCGCCGGAGCCTGCCCGGTGGGAGCAGTGTACTTCCCGCCCAGAGTCTGGTGTTCGTAGTCGATGGGCAGATCGGTTCCGTGCTCGCGGTAGGCCTCGGTCACCAGGCGGGCGGATTCCTCGTCGACGACGAAATCTCCGCTGGTACTCTCCACCCGTCCCCAGGGAACCAGGAGCACCCGGGTGGGCACCTCCGCACCCTCCAGCCGTGCCGCCGCCAAGGTGGCCAGCTCTCGATCCACGTCTGTGTCCGTCTTGTTCTTGTGGGTCATGGTTCGTCCTGCTGAAAACAACGTTCTTCGGATTCTTCACCATCGGCGGCGAGGCGGACCCCGCTGCTCACCCTAAGTACATGGCGCGCGATCGGTCCGCCGCTCCGTCAGAGCGATCACGTGTCTGTCCCCCTCAGCACTGCCTCACCTTCCGCCGGCTGGGGGATCCCCAGGGTGTCGTGGACCCATGCGGTGGAGACGCGTACCCCGAGCCGGTTCACCGCGGTATCGAGGAGCGTGCTGAATTCGCCGAGATCGCGCGGACGTTGCGGCTTGCGGGTGAAGTAGGGCACCGGTGCGTCCGGACCGAACTCGAACCTGGTCAGCGGAGTGAGCACGTCGCGGCGGATGGTCCGCCCCTCTTTGCGAATGTCGTCGGCCCGGATGTCCTTACGCACGTCCTCGTGGACCATGGTGGCGGAGAGGACGCCACTGACCCCGGCGACGTCGGTGGTCAGGGTCTGGCCGAGCCAGGCTTTGCTCATCTCGCGGTTGAGGAACTCGAGCATCTTCTCGTAGGGCGGGCCTTGGGTTCCGCGGTTGGCTTCGATGACCTGAAGCTCCACCGCCCGGCTGAAGATACCCGCGGCGTTGCTGCCCAGGGATTCGAGCATGTTGAGCAGTTCCTGCTTCTCCTCGGCGGTGGCGGAGGGGTCGTAGCGGGCGACGCGCACGGGCATGCCGAACAGCTCGCTGAAGATCATCCAGTCCTTGAGAGCCAGGTTCTTGGCCAGGTAGGCCATGGCGGTCGCCCGCAGCAATCCGCCACGGGCCGGATGGCCCGAAGCGTTGTGCGGGGTGTGGACCACGAACTTCTGGGGGGTCAGTTCGACGCCGTCCCTGGGACTGTCGGAGGTTAGCACGCGCGGGTGATCGAGGTCGTCGAAGGTGATGCGGGTGAAATCGATCGGAACGATATCGAGCAGACGAAGCTGACCGCCCACCTGACTCCACACCAGTTCCGCCAGGGCTATGTTGCGACCGAGGGCGAGGGAAAGATGCTGTAAGGCTTCGTCGAAGGTGTCCAACTCCGCCAGGACCCCACGGCAATGATCCGCCGCAGCATCCGCCAGGCGTTGGTCGGCGTCCCTGTTGAGCACCGAGGCGCTGACTACGTCCCAGTCCAGACCGGTCAAAGCCAGACGACGGGTGCCCGCGACCGCGTAGAGATGGGGGTCTTTCTCCTCCATCTCTTCGTAGAGCTGCATGGCGGCGGAGAGCGAGCCGGCGTCCGCATCGCGCAGCACCGCCATCAGGCGCGACGGGGTCAGACCCGCGGAAGGGTAGTCGCGGAAGGTGTCCTCCACGCGAGGGTGGATCACTTGGCCCGGTTTGGGTCGCCGGGGAGTGTTGCGGAAACGGTTGACGATCCTCTGTGTCCAACTCATATCAGGTTCCTGTTGGTGGTGAGTGGACCCACCCTTTGCTGTGCAAAGGACGGGGCACCCGGTCAAGAAGTTCCGGGTTCCGAGTTCCGAGTTCTGAGACAGACCCCGCCCCCACCGCTGAAGCGATGGGGCACCCGCGCTCGTTCGCCACCCACAAGGGGGGGCGCTACATTGGGGTCGCCGGCGTGCCGTATACATGTCACCATGTTCCCCTTCTTGCACAGTGCAAAGCTCTGCCGGGCAGCATCTCGACGCGGCCCGCGCGGGTGCCGGCGGCGCGGAGAGCCAGGGCGGCGGACCAGAAGCGATCGGCGTGGCTACCCTCAGAACGCGACGCGGTGTAGCGCTCCACGCCGGTCGTGGAGACGGAACGCTCGACGGAATGCCAGTCATTCCGGATCGACTCCTCCACCGGTATGCGGATGGTCGCCTCCTCAACCGCCAGGCGCAACCGTCCAGCCAGCTCCTGCTTGAGCAGCGGGGAGAAGGTGCAGGCTTCGACCCGATGGTCGCCGAAGTCCTCCTGGGCAGACTCCGCCAACTGCATGCCCAGCCCGCCGGCGTCTATGCAGCAGCGCCGAACGGCGGGCAATTCGAGCACTTCGCGGATACGGTCGTATTGGGAGCGGAAGGACTCGTTGTGCATCTCGAGGATGCCGCGGGTGATGCGGTGGTCGCCCTCGACCGCCACGATCCACACCACGGTCAGATCGCGCCGCCTGCCTATGTCGATGCCCACCGCCAGATCACCCCGGTGGCTACGCAGGCGCTCCAGGTCCGGCGCGTAAGCCAAGGTGGGGTCCTCGCAGCGGGCGATCATCTCGTAGGTGAGGAAGGCAGTGGCTTCATCAAGGAACTCGCAAAGGAACTCCTGGCGAAAGAGCTGCTCATCCCCCATCGCCCGGCGCACCTGCTCGTAGTCCACCTCCAGCCCGTCGGCGATGGCGTCGGGGAGGGTGACCTTGGAGTGGCTGAACATCTCGTTGTCGCGCAGCTTGGCGAATACGTTCTTGATGCCCTTGGGGGTGGAGCAGACGTCGAGTTCGCCTTGCCCGCGGAGCAGGGTGGGGAACATAGCCGCCCAGATCTCGCGATCGTCGGCGTGCATGGCGAACTCATCGAGCAGCACGTCGCCGGTGAATCCTCGGGCGGTCATCGGATTGGCGGGTAGACCGATGATGCGCACCTTGTTGGGCAGGATGATTTCGAGGCGCTTGAAGCTGGTCCCGGCGAACTTGCGGCGATCGTAGTAATCGGTGGCGACTTTGAGCGCCTGGCAGTGCCGGCGGGCTTTCTGCATTAGCTCGTAGCTCTGCCGCTCGCCTGCGGAGAGGAAGATCTGGTTACGCCCGCGCTCGAGCCCGCGGATGATGCGGCGAAGCGATTTGGTGAAGCTCTTACCGCTCTGCCGCGACCAGCAGCACCAGCGCAGGCGGGCGGCGGACTTGACGTCCGCCTGCTGGTACGGCAAGAGGGGGATCAGGGGCTTTGGCTGAGCCGCGATCCGCGGGGTGGCGTTGGTGGGCTTCTTGCTCATGAGGCGATGCTGACCTCCGCCGCATTGCGTACGAGGCGTTCTCCGGTCCACTCCAAGTACACGGCGCGCGATCGACAAGCAGCAGGAATGGCGCGATCACGCGGTATTGACAGTTGCGCGACGGTTTGTTGGGGGAGCGCAGGGTCCGGGTGGCCCATCTCGTTGATCCGACCTTCGGGCGGATCTCGAGGTGGGGGACCGCCGAACAGGTCGCCCCTTTGAGTTGTAGCGTCACCCCTTATGGGTGATGCGAAGCGCGGTTTCGTCGCCCACACCGGTGACGCCGCTTTCATGATGGCCGCCAACAGCCAGACCGACAACCGCTGAAGCGACGGGGCACCCGGCTGGGAGTTCCGGCCGCGGATTGTCGCGGATGAACGCAGATGGAGACCACTTCTGATCCGCGTTGATCAGTGTGTATCCGCGGCGACGAGTGCCATGCGCATCCCGAAGGGTGAGCATGTTGTCGAGCCAATCATGGCCACGCTGCGCGATGGCCATGGCACCCGGCGTCCTTTGATGGCGTGTCCTGAACCGAGCCGCGACCATCAGGGAGCGGACTCACCAGAGCGGCGGATACCTCAGTCAACCGCTTCCTCACGGGCGCGGCTCGGACTACTCATCGAATCACGTATGACGCAGCACAGTATCAGAGAGACGGGTCCACATCGTGTCCGGGGACAGGCCGGGGCTGGGCTTTGAGCACGCGCCTGAGCAGGCTGCGGTAGCTGCCCAGGACCGCCATGCCCGTGACGAAGGTCAGCAGCCATACCAGCATGGTGACGAAACAGATCCCCAGGTGAACCACCGCCAACATGCTCCACGTCGATGACGGAAGTGAGAGGGGAATCCGTCTCATGGCGAAGAGCAGGACGCCGCCCACAGTGGAGACCACGACTAGCCACGTCAGCAGCTTGGTGTGCCCAGCCAGCTTCGAGTCGTCGGCGCGCAAGGCCACTCGGCGCAGACAGATCGTCGCACAGAACAAGCTCGCTATCGTTCCCAGCAGCAGGAGGAACAGGAGCAAAACTGCAACTGCCTCCAGCCAAGGCCAGGACCAGAACGAACCGAGCAGAGCAAGCCCCAGTGGCACACAGACAGCCAGGACTACATGGACCGGGAACAGAGCACCCATTGTGTGGGGCCAGTGGGCGCTGCGGGCATGCGTCTGGCGATCTTCTTCCATGGACACGCCAGCTACGCCTCCGATTGCCAGAATCACCATCACGAACAGGGCTGCGCCAGCAACTATAGTTGCAGACACGACCGCAGGCTTGGCAAGGCCAGGGAATAAGGTGGGGGACAAGACTGCGGCCAGGATCAACGTCGGAATGCCCACGCCCACGATCAGCAGCATGGACACGCTTCGGCGCAGGTCGTCCAGCCACTCGGGGTCGGCAAAGCACAGCCGTGTAGAGTGTAGGGACCGTACCGTGGGGCAGGCGCATTCGGGACAGACCGATTCGATCGACAGCGTGCGCAGGTTGTACCCACAGTCGGCGCAGCTCACGTCCGTAGTCACCGCCCGCCGCTCGGGGTCGAGCAGCGCGGGATCGAGCGTGGCATCGATGCTGATTCCGCAGCCACCGCAGACGCTATCCTCCTCGATGGTGGCGAGCGGAGCATCGCAGACGGCGCAGTTCAGCTTGAGATCAACGGAAGTCATGCTTTTCCCACCGTACTGCGCAATCCGGCTGGCGGCACACACGAGAGACCGTCTCCAGCCACGCTTCCAGGAAAGTCGTTGCGGCTTCGTCAGGTCCGCTCCCTCACGGTCGCGGCTCGGTTCCGCAAGCGCCCTCGACGTTCGCAGCTTAGGGCGACGCATCGCGCCAGTGTGTAGCGACCCGCGTCACCGCCGGACGTCGGCCTGCGAGACGCAGGCCGCTACAACAGCCGACAAAACCGATACCACCTTGCTGGATACAGCACCAGATGGAACAACTTGTACCATGAACCGCGGGCGAACGGTAATACGGAGGTTAAGGGCCGTACCGATGGCGGCAGCTGGACTCGGGCAGGCCCTCCTCCAGACAGATCTGTTCGAGATAGGTGATCTCGTAGAAGGGCGTCGCGACCGGCGGAGCGGAACTCGGACCCGGGCTGAGTAAGTCCAGCAGTAGAGCATCCGCGTAGGCGGAGATAAGCTCGGCGGTGAGGTCGGGCTGAGGCTCTGCCGCTGGCGTGGTTTGGCTGGGGGCCGGAGGAGCGAGGCGGTCCGAAGATGCGGCCGGCGAACGGGTCGGTGTCACAGAGCTGGCATCCTCCGGGCTGCTCGGCGAATCCGATTCACCCAGGTCGTCGGTTGCGGTGGAAGCGGAAGCCGAGGAATCAGGTGCCTCCGGAGGGCTGGGCTCCTCTTGGTGCGGATAGGCGCCACAGCCGCCGAGAACCAGCCCCAGGACCCCCAAGGCGGCCGCGCCGGTGCGTCTGCCCGTTCTGTCTGTTCGCCAGGCCATCACTGCCATGGTAGCGACACCTAGGGCAAACCCCAATGTCCCATAATCGAAACACTGTTGGTTTGAGCAAGGACACTATGGTAACCTCATCTTCACCTACCTCTCACTGGCGACATTCTGAGCAACACGGGAGATTCGGACTGGGGGTCATGCTGTCGGCGAGTGGATATCTATTGGGTGGACGCGTATAGTTCGACCAGTGCTTTCGGGAGATGCATAGATCTTGGGCATGCTCCTGCTGGCGGCGTTAGCGTGTCGCCCGCCGGAAGGAGCTGCTGAGCTATCCCTGGAGGACGTCATATCTTCGGACGCAGCGCGGCATACCGCGCATTTTGCTGAGAACGCGAGGGCTGTAGAGATGAGTAGGGAGACGGCGGAGAACTCGTCCGTGAGGACCGAGGAAGAGTGGCGGTCTCGACTGTCACCCGAGGAGTTCCGCATTGCCCGCGAGGGGGGCACGGAGCCGGAGTTCACTGGGCGGTATTGGGATCACCGTGGAGATGGTGTGTACACGTGCGTATGCTGCGGCGAACAGCTCTTCGATTCCAGGGACAAGTTCGACTCGCGCACCGGTTGGCCGAACTATCGAGCTCCTCTGTCTGAGGAGAACGTGCGTACGCAGACGAACGTCAGCCGGGGGGTGCGCCAAGTAGAGGCGCGGTGTTCCCGATGCGGGGCTCACCTGGGACATGTGTTCGAGGACGGGCCGGCGCCAACGGGGCTGCGATATTGCATCAATTCCGCATCGCTGAACTTCGCCGAGCGCGAGTGACACGGTAGAACTCGCCCACCCGTAGGACGGCTGGCCCCACCTTCTGGTGCGCGGGGGACGGAGCAACCGGGGCTGACCCGTCGCTTGCGCTCCGGGCTCTGATTGGGTGGTGTTCGTCCCGATCTCTGGATCCGACCGAGGGTAGGATCAGATGCGGCGGGTCAACTCCGGCTCGCCGTACCGGCTGGGCGGAGCGTAGCCAGATCCGCCCGACGAAACGTCACCAGAATCCAGACGACCAGGGGCACGACGAAGGTACCCGCCGGGAGGATCGATCGGGCAACGTAGTCGAGCACGCCCTTGGACGATGCGGTCATCACGTACAAGGAGGGAGGAGCGGTTCCAGAGAAGTTGTTGCCTATGTAGACGCCGACGCGAATGAAGGCATAGGCGTACACGAACAGCAAACCCCAGAGCAGGGCCCACCGCTTGCGGCGCCAGGGGAGCGGCGTGGCGATCACCAACGCCACCAGCGTAATGGTGGAAAGATACCCGACCTGACGACTGCTATTGAAGGCGTATCCGGTCAGCCGAGCCGGTCGGTTGTGCAGCCGAATGACCGTATCGAGCATGTGCACGTTGGGCGGTAGCGGGTACCCCTGGGGAAGGGCGCCTATCTCCAACCGCGCAAACTCCGCCCCACCACGCGGCCAGACGGACCCGAGCAGCACCTGCTCCACCGATCGAAACATGGCCGCATAACCGTCCGCCAGCCCCGGCCAGGGGATGAGCAGCAGGCCGAAGGCCAGAACTAGTCGGATAGCGAAGTGTCTAAACAGCTTCGGCGGATTCATCAATCGTTCGCTCCGGACGACGGAGTGCCCGTTGGGCCCAGACCACCCAGAGCAGGATGGCTGCGAGGATAAACACTGCTTGCCAGACGTCGTAGTGCATGATGTCGAAGGCCCGCGGATGATTCAGCCGACAGTAGTACAAGGAGACGATCCGCAGCATGTTCAAAGCCAGCAACGCCAGTACGCCCAGGGCCACCCCGGGAGGTTTGGTGCGGAAACCGGCTGGTAAAGCCACCACTGCGGCGACGAACAAGGCGATCGGTTGAAGCGCGTCACATCCGCGGATAATGGTGATGGACGCCCCGCGTCCGGAGATGACGTTGTCCTCGACGGTAGTATCGTAGCCGACCGCCCGCAGGATCATCCCGGCGACTTCCGCATTGGCGGCCAGGTATCGGTCAAAGAGTGGAGCACCGGTGAGGTGGGCGAAGAAAGCGGCGTGGAACAGACCGAGGACCAGCCCGAATACCACGACGAAGCGAAGCACCGGACGCTTGCCCTGAAACCACGGCTCGGCTGCTTGGCGCTCCGGCTTACGCCCGGAGTCTGCCTCAGCAGTGGTTCTGCGTCGGCGCTTGTGCTGTTTGCGGTGCTTGGTCACGCCAGCTTACACGTCTCCGCCTGTTGTGCCTCGGCCCACCTGCAGTCTCATCATACCGATCGACTATGGGGGAGGCAAAGCCCGCACCGTTTCCAGGAGGGGCAGTACGGTTTCACCAGGGCGGGGATGTGGGGAGGGGCAGGGGAGCGTTGAATCCACCGAGGGCTGCCCCCCTCTCCCAACCTCTCCCCACCGGGGAGAGGGGTTGTGGCATGGCTCTCGCCACCTGCAGGGGGTGTCGCTACATCGCCCCGATACCCTGGCGAAACGCCGAACATGTATGAGGTTGTGGATTGACGAGGATTCAGACCACGGACATCACGAGCACGCACACGGCAGCGAAGAGCACCGCCAAAGCCACCCATCCGAGAACACGGCGCACGCGCATGCTGATGAGTCCAAACGGACGATCGACCATCTCCAAGATTGTGCAGCTTGCGTTGGACACTGCCGCCAGGCGTCCGGACGGGGCAACTGCCGGAGCAGACTCGGGAGGCTCCTCCACGGGCATGCCTTCAACGCTGGCGGGCTCGTCGAACGAGGGACAGCCCCCCAGGTCGCCAAGATCCTCTTCGGAGAACTCGATGCCGAACTCCGCCGCCGGAGCTTGCGTCTGGGTCACCGCGTTGGAGGCGTCAGCACCCGGTTCAGCCACCGGTCTCTTCTTGCCCAGCTCTATGGGCGCGCGTGGTGACTTCTCCGAGGGCTCGGTGGGCGCGGGCGGAGCCCCGCCCAGTGATTCAGCCGCGGATTTGTAGTCCATGGGACCGCCCGACGTCTCGCCTGCGGAGGCGGTCTCAACAAGGTCATCGGCCGGGTCCGGGATCTCCTCGGATGTCCCCAGGGCAGCGGCTGCGGAGCGGAAGTCCATGGTGTCGTCGGAGGCCTGCGGTTCTTCCCCGGACAAGTCGGCGGGAGTGGTTGAAGACGCCCCCTCTTCAGCCTGGTCGGCGGGCGGCGCGGGCTCTGCCTCGGGCTGGTCGGCTGGCGGTGCGGATGCAGGCTCCGGATCCACGATTTCCGCCTGAACATTCGCCAGTGATTCCTCCAATTGGTCGAGCTGTGCATCGATTGCATCGGCAGCTCCAGCGTCTCCGGGCGGATCCTGCCCCCCTGCCGACCCCGAGGCGTCCTCCGTACCGACTTCCTCGACGAGTTCGCCGGATAATTCGGTCGCTCGGTTGAGAGCCTCTTCCAGGCCGGGCTTGGGTGGCGTATCTGGTGCGTTTTCGCTGGGCGACATTTCGACGGGTTCCCTGGTATACGCTCTGGAGGTTCCCACGGCTTTGGAGCGGCGATCAGCGGGACCGTCGCCGACGGCAGCGGCGCTATCCGTACGCCCTCCTCAGCCTGTTCCTCCACGTATTATCGGAAGATCCGGCGGCGGTGTTCAGGTTGTCGCCAAGAGAGGCGCGACGATAATGGGGGGATGGCTGCCCATCGCTGCTACTGTGCCCCACTCCGCCCCGGAAGGCAGAAGCTGCCGGAAGCGGAGGCCCACCATGCTGGTACGGTCCGGCGTGCTCGGGTTGGCGAGGTGATCGAGCTGTTCGACGGGTGTGGGGTAATCGCCGACGCCACGGTGGTGCAGGTGGGTCGCGGAGGGCTGACGGTGGAAGTCCAAGCCCCGAAACCGGGCGTTCCACGGGTTGGCCCGCTGCTGAAGCTGTGCTGTGCGGTACCCAAAGGTCCGCGGCAGCGGATCCTGGTCGAGAAGTGTACCGAGCTCGGCGTGTCCGTTCTTCAACCGATCATCGCGGAGCACAGCGTGGTCCGCCCAGACGCGTCCGTGGTATCGCGCTGGCACCGCTACGCCGTAGAGGCAGGCAAGCAGTCGGGGCAGGCGTGGATCACGGAGATGTCTCCGCCGGTGACCTTCAAAGCCAGCCTGGCGCACAACTCCGCCGGGGTGCTCAGGTTGCTGGCTTCGACCGAGCCAAACGCATCCTCTCTGGAAGACGCGCTGCGCGCCGCAGCCGTCGGAACCGTCAGCCACATAGCGGTATGGATCGGTCCGGAGGGCGGATTCTCCGAGGCGGAGGTTGCGGAGGGACGCGCCGCCGGTCTGATTCCGATCACCCTGGGAGACTCGATCCTGCGTGTCGAAACGGCGGCCATCGCCGTTGCGGCGGCTGTGCGCCTACGATCTGGCTGAGCGGATCGACGCGCGGAGGCTCTCGGGCCTGCCGGAACCCTCGCGTTACCTGCGATACGCCATGCCAGCTCGCAACACCACGGCGCTCAGCGGAACGTGTAAGCCGACGAAGCCCCCCCGGAGCGGGCACGCAGGAGAGCGAGCATGGAAACATAACCGCGGGAGATGTGCTTGGCGTCCCTGAGGCCGAGGGCCTCCTGAGCAGCGAGGATATCGCTCTCAGTCGGACCTTCGATCTCGACGAACAGCCCCAGGCAAGGCAGCTCATCAAGTTCGACGCGGCTTGATTCCAGGCGCCAACTCTCGCGGCGCTTCTCGAAACGAAACACCTCGCCGAAACCGATAGCCTCCAACAGGCGGCGCATGTCCTCCGCCTCGCCGATCGGCAGTTCGATTTCGTCGCGCTGCTTGAACGCGGCCTTCTGGACCGGTCCTTTGAAGGTCAGCGTAGCCTCCTGGGGAGCGCCGTCGAGCACCTCGATCCCGCGAACGCGCAGCCCGCATCCCGCCTTACGCAGCTTCCCCTTGCTCCGATCGTGGATGGTGTTCGTCTCGCACACCCGACCGACATACTCCGCCCCCAACTCACAGAGGCGCTCACGAAGCGACTCATGGGCTTCAACGGCAAACTTAGCTTCCAGTTCAGTGGGCATGCAATTACCGCCGGTCTGCTTTCGTGTATCCGCACAGTGCCTCGGAGCAAGCCCCACGCGCTCACGCCACCTGCTGAGATATGGTATTCAGTCACCGGTCCCACCGCCAGTATCCGGGGTGTGGCGAGAACGCGCACTCGTGTCCAGTCCGAGGGCAAAGCCAGACTCGGCTTCCGCAAAGTGAATGCCACGAGCGCGCGGGGACGCTTGCGTTTCGCGAGCTGGGTGAATCATATCGTGTGACCATCGCGACCAAACCGAGGTTGGCAATCCGCTGGGCCGGAGTTGACCTCGTGCGAAGAAGACCGGGCGTTGCCTGCGTGGAGGCGTCGGCAGCAGGAATAGCACGCTGGAGCAGCCCGGCAAGCACGAAGCACGGCGAGAAAAGCCGTTTTCCGTTGAATCGGGCAGCTCACCTGGGTACGATGGCCGGTTGAGGTCTGCTGATTGGGAGGCATGGGACGGGGGGAGCGGGACGAATCGCCAGGGATTGGCGTACCACACTCCTATTCGGGCTGTCGGATTCGTTCGATACGCTCAAGCACATTCTCGGGCGGCATGAGGATGTGGCTTCCACCTGAATCGCTCATCCCAGAACAACAGAGGTGAGGGAGATGATGCGTACGCTGGTTATACTCTTGGCCTGTGCTTCGACCAGCCTGGCTGAACCGTGGTCCTTCGTCGCGGTCGGTGACAGCCGAGGAAGCAACAACGGGGTGAACACGGCGATCCTGAGCGAGCTGGCCGTGGAGATTGCGGGCAGCGGGGCGGAGTTCGTGATGTTCCCCGGCGATCTGGTCAACGGATACACGAACCAGGCCACGCTGCAGAGCCAACTAACCACGTGGCGAAACACGATCCAGCCCGTGTACGACGCCGGAATCGACGTCTACGCGGTTCGCGGCAATCATGACGTTGGCAGCCCGGCTGGCACAACCGCTTGGAACAACGTGTTCTCCGGCTCGTATGCCATGCCCGGAAACGGACCTGCGGGCGAGCAGAACCTGACCTACTCGGTCACCCACCGGAACACGCTAATCCTCGGGCTGGACCAGTACACCCCGCCTCACCGGGTGAACCAGCCCTGGCTCGACGCTCAGTTGGCAGCCAATGAGAGCCCGCACGTCTTCGCCTTCGGCCACGAACCGGCCTTCCGGGTGGATCACTCCGACTGCCTCGACGACTATCCCACTGACCGCAACGCCTTCTGGTCCAGCCTCGAGGGGGCTGGCGCCCGGGCCTACTTCGCCGGTCACGACCACTTCTACGACCACGCCCGAGTGGATGGCGACGGGGATCCGAGCAACGACATTCACCAGTACGTCGTCGGAACCGCCGGGGCGCCACTCCGTAACTGGTCGCCCCCCTACTCTGGAAACAACAGCGGTATGACTGTGCAGCAAGTGTACCACGCCAAGCAGTACGGCTACGTTCTCGGGGAGATCGATGGCCTCGACGCGACCCTGACCTGGATGCAGCGGACCGGTGCAGGAACGTATACGCCGCGGGACACCTGGACCTATACAGCCATTCCCGAACCCGCAACCGCTTGGCTACTGGCCCTCGCCACGGCGGTCGCTCTACGCCGGCGGCCCGGGCAACTCGTCGAAGGCGACTATAGGCCAGCCCTGCGCCCTTTCCCGAGCGAAGGGTGAATCATCCAGCGGCCGCAGGTTCGAGTCCTGCCCCCGATATTCTAACTCCTTGTCCCGCAAGGACTTAGGGAAGGCAAGAAACCGCTTTAGGTAGGAGTAAAGGTAAACGCTGTTTCGAGGCCGTTTGGGGGGGATCTTCTGCCCCGCTCCATCCTATCCGCTCACCGATGACTGCCAATCTCCGCCGCATCCTGGCGAGACAAACCCGACCCGATACAATGCCGCTCTCGATAATGCCACGACCTCGGCAGACGAATCTGGAGGATTGATGCATGGGGTTCTACACAACGGAGTTATGGCAGTGGGCGAGGGAGCATACTACGGCATGTATCGGTGGCGTCCTCGTTCTGCTCCTCGTCATCGGAGCCGCCCGTAGTGCGAAGAGGATACCCTGCGGGCAATGTGGCGGCAGAATGAAGCGAGGGACTTCTGCCCAAGGCTCGTCGGGTTGCCTTATGCAACTCGTGCTCTTCGGCGTTGGCTTGTTACTCTGTTGCACTGGCATCCTAATCATCGTTGGTATTCCGATGTGCATCGCTGCCTTCTTTGTCGGAGGACGCCGTCGCCAGCAAGTATGGAGATGCACAGCGTGCGGCTGCATCGTGGGCTGCTAAGAAGCAGTCCGCTGGCGAAATCGAAACGGGAACGTAGCTCCCGCAAGACGGCGGACTCCTAAGCGACCGTAAGTAGGATGCCGCTATGACTCGCTACCCTGGCGGGCGGGTGGCCAGGCCAGCGCCTCGACGCCCCGGATTGGGTGGCATGGGCAAGCTCTGCTTGCCCGTGTGGGCGAACCACCACCGTGCGCTAGCTGTTCTGACTCCGCCCGGCCTGATGGCCAACAGCTAACGACGGATAACCGCCCGCTTCGCGCTCCCTGCGACTCTTGACCGCACTGTCCCTCCTCCCGACGCCCTCTGCCGGCCAGCTCTCCACCTTTGCGCCTTCTGAGCCTCTTCGCGGCCATCTCCTCCCAGGAGTGGCTGCGTCACCTAGCCGCCGGTGAACACACGCGCAAACTCGGCGAAGTCGTGAAGATCGACGTCGTTGTCGACATCAGCATCATGGTTGCTGCAGAGCGGCTCCACGATGGCTTCTGCGGGGCCCGTCAGGCAGTTGACGAAGCCGACAAGGTCGCTCAAGTCGACATTCCCATCGCCGTTGTCATCGAAAGGGAAGATTGCAGCCGCCACTACCTCGCCATGGAGCGTGAGCATCAGATTGGTCCCCGGTTGGCCACCGGGAAGGTCCTCGTCGGATACCTCGATGGTGTAGCTCGTCTGGTAGGTGCCGGGGGCTACACCGGTGTCAAAGGACGCCGTAAAGCCTGCACTACTTCCCGCGGCCAGATCGGTAAGCACCGACACATCGGCGAACAACACCGCGGTGTCTCCGCCTTCAGTGATCGAGTCGATGTCCAGCGCAGCTGAGAGACCCGGTGTAGATTCGAGGTTGTGCACGGCGAACGCCTCGGTGAGCACGCCGCTGCCAGCCCCAACAACGCCGAAGTCAATGGTCAGCGTATCTTCGTCGGCCGCCGCACTGAACGAGGCCTCGGAGTGGTCGAGGACCTGCAGCTCTATCGTGATGACGTCGTCGCCGTCCAACGAACCCTGGCCGGAATCGGCGCCGTCAACATCGAGGTTGTCGATGGTAACGGTTCCGCTCCGGAGCCCAGGCGTGGAGGTCGTGACCGTCAAGCCAACGTCAATCGACTGGGATTGGCCGTTGATGTCGAAGGCGTTGTACATGCCGCTGGCACTGGCCGTCGCATCGCCGCCGGTGGTGACGGAGTAGTAGGTCGGATCTGAACCAGTCTTGTGCAGGATCACCGGTTGCGCATCGGGGGTGGGTGCGTCCAGGATCACTCGGCCCAGATCGGCCGTAAGAGACGAAGCGCCGTCACCCGGAGCGGTGTCACCTACGTAGAGCTTGCTGTCGTTGTCTCCCCCGCCGAAGACCGACCAGATGAACTCCGGTCGATCAATGTACGCGTTGCGATTGTTCGAATAGCCGTAGATCTCATGGTTGCGGCGCCGCTCGAACTCATCGGGTGGATCCGTGTAGTGCCATCGGAGAAGCGACTGCAAATCGCCCATCTGATTGCCGCTGGGAAAGCCGTTCACGAGGGTCAGGGTGCTCTGATAGCGGGTGGCCGAGTAGAACAGGTTGCGGGCGATATCACCCTTGTCCACGTCACCTGGGAACCAGTAGCTTCCCAGGATGCGATACGAGCCGGTCGTGTCATAATTGCCGAAAGGCATGTTGCCGCGCGACCCGTTGATGGATGGGTTGCAGGGCCGCAGGGCGAAGGGGTCACCCAGATTGCCCATGGAGCTGTTGCTGGCGCTGCCGGGCTGGAGCGACTGAGGCCAGACATGCTCGCGGTTCCAGGTGGCCCCGGAATCCCAGCCCGACGAAACCGATTGGCGGTTGTAGACCAGCAGGATGTTGCTGGGATTGTTCGGATCCTCGTCGTAGTCGGCCGCTTGGTACCGGAAACTTCCGTAGGTCTGCTGGACGTGGCCAGTGGTCATAATGACGTTCAGCTGGCTCTTGAGGGTCGTACCGGTGCCGGTGGCTGAATCGTAGTAGCCAGACGGCGGGTCGTATTGCGCCGTTGCCGATCCAACCATTCCCACCAGTAGAAGCGTCGTCAGGGCGACCAGAACTCGACAAGTAGCCATCGTGGAAGTTCCCTCCTATTGCGCTGGAAGCGCCCGCATGCCGGAGTATCCCCTCAACCGGGGTGTCCCGGTTGCTGACTCCGTACCGCCACTGTACTAGAGTCGGGGCCTGAACTGCAAGCGCGCACAGCGGAT
>JAAEQG010000490.1 GCA_024231775.1 bacterium | reverse complement strand
GGAGAGAGGGGGGCCTCGCCGCCCCCTTCGAGGTGGGGAATTTCTCCCCGGTGGGGAGTGATGTACCACCTGCCGGCGGCTGGCGGAATACCGTCGGACGGCCGTCGATACAGCAACAATATTCTCATATGCAGACATCTCTCTGAGAGTGTTTCATCACTCCGGGCGGGGTATTCTTTCCCACTGACCGTTTTTTACCCGGCACTTGACCGGAGCGTGGAGACGTAGGAGCCCCCCCCCGGACGAGCGGCGGCAGAGCACGCGAAACAAGCGGCCCGGGGGCCGTGAGCAGGGCTACGCGAGCGCTCGTCGATCGCTCGTCCGACGATGGCACAGAGCTTGCGTTGGTGAGGGTCAACCAACCGGGCTCTGCATGCGTGTCAGCGCATGCAGCCCGAACGAAGGAGGAAACGCCATGACCCTGGAAATCAAACGAAGTGAGCTCAAGGGACTCTGCATGGGGTGCAGCAACGCCGGGGATTGCATGTATCTGTCTCGCGCCAAGAGCCCGATCTGGCGCTGCGAGGAGTACGACGACGTCGCCCCGTTCCGGTCCAATCCCGGACACGTCGTGGTGTCGGCGGCCATGGCCGACCTCCTCCGTGCGGAGCCGGTCGAGCCGGCCCAGGGCATCTGCGGCAACTGCGACAACCTGCCGACCTGCTCTCTCAGTCATAGCGAGGGTGGAATCTGGCATTGCGCGGAGTACCGGTAACCCGAAAAGAGGGCGCCCGCCCATTCACAAAGGAACGACATTGATGAACACTTTGCACCCCTATGCTGCACGAGTCCTCGTCGAGCTGGAAGCGAGGGTCCCATGGGAGAAGGTATTCCTTCAAGCCGTGGCGGAGGTCTTTGACGCTTTCTCGCTGGTCCTGGATCAGAACCCGCGATACGAGGCGGAGCAGATCCTGGAGCGGATCGTCGAGCCGGAGCGCATCATCGCCTTCCGGATCGTCTGGAGCGACGCTCAGAACCGGCTTGCCGTCCACCGCGGCTATCGCGTGCAGTTCAGCAGCGCCCTCGGCCCCTACAAGGGAGGGACGCGCTTCCATCCCTCGGTGAGCCTGGCCGCGATGAAGTTCCTCGCGTTCGAGCAGACTTTCAAGAACGCGTTGACGGGCCTCGCTTTGGGCAGTGGCAAGGGCGGTGCCGATTTCCAGCCCCGCGGCCGGTCCGACTACGAGGTCATGCGCTTCTGCCAGAGCTACATGAACGAGCTGTACCGCCACATCGGTCCTGATACCGACGTACCCGCTGGAGATATCGGCGTCGGCGGCCGAGAGATCGGCTATCTCTACGGTCAGTACAAACGCCTCACCCGCACCTCCGGCGGCGCCTTGACCGGCAAGGGGCTGAGGTGGGGTGGATCGAGACTGCGCCCGGAGGCGACGGGCTACGGGGTGGCCTACTT
>JAAEQG010000489.1 GCA_024231775.1 bacterium | reverse complement strand
CTCCGGCCTCAAAACCCCTCCGGAAAGCGCCGTTGGGGTATCGCAAGTAGCATCAGAAACGACAAAGGACTGACACAACCAATGGCATCATCGACGGGGGCAGGTCAACAGGACCGGGAGGCCTCTTCTGCGCACAGCCAAGCCCAAACTCATGCAATGTCCTGGATGGCCGTACCCGTGGACGCGATTCTACTGGAGCTGGCGCGGACGGTAGGTCACGCCATCCCAGACGACTTCATCATCGTCGGGGTTGTATTGCCCTTGTATGCCCAGACCGGCGTCGGTTAGACCTTCCACGTCCAGGCTGCTGCATTGGTAGTTGCCTTCGGTCTGGGCGCTGGCGTTGGTCCAGATGAACCTGCCCTCCACGAAGCTGAGGGAGGCAATGGGAGCATTGCCGTTCGGCCAGAAGAACGTGCGACCACTGATCGCTACGCAGGCGTCCACGCTTCCTACTCCGTCGTCGGAAGAGTCATCGGGGTCCGCCTCGTCTTCGGGCTCGTCGTTTCCTTCGTCCTCGTCAGAAGACTGACTGCTGTCCGTCGGAGTAGTGTCATCAGCTTGGTCTTCTGTGGGGGCGCCGCTTACCGGACGGGGGCCGAGCGTAGCCACCCCACCGGCGCCACCGTCGGTGGCCCCGGTCCCGCACCCGGCGACCAACAGCCCCGCCATCGCCAGGGCGATACAGAACGATTGGATACCCAGCCGCGTTCGCGGCGCTGAAACCGCGCCGAGACGACTGCTACCATATGCCGTTGCCCGCCCGTCTCTGTGTTCCGTCATAGCTTCCGCACCTCTTTATGGTCTCGGGGCGGCGCCGTCCCGGTCTGCCCGCTCATCCGGCCTGCGCGCCTACCGACAGAGCACCGCTCCCGGAGCAAGGCGAACCGTCGGGGAATCCTTCAGATCCAGGGGCTCGGTGTGTACTTCGCCGGTCTTCGCGTCCGTCAATACCCGATAGCCGTCCTTCCACGATTCGCCCAGAATGTCTGTCAAGTCAAGCTCGACCGGGACGACCCCGTGGTTCCTCACGAACGTCCCGCAGGCCAGTCCCACCACCCGCTCGAGCAGGGAGGCTGCGAGGTCCGTGCGCCGGATCGAATCCGGCATGAGGGCGGTCAGGTATTGGGGCAACTCCAGACGCACTGCGTCGCTCCCGGATTGGCTGACCCGACGGTGGATGGGATCGGAGAAGGTATCGCTTTCGACGACGACCTCCGGGGTAACGGCGCACCGACCCCATCGCTGCCGATCGAAGTCCCGTAGCGAACCGTCCCCCGGACAGTCGCGAGCAACGTAGCTGTCCGGCCCCATCGCCTGAGCGAAAGCGGGCAACGCCCGCGAGCAACGATCGAAAAGCTTGCTCTTTCGGGCGAACACCACCCGCGGATGCGCAGCCCCGCCAGTGGTCACATCCAGCGCCAGGCGAACCCTGCCGCAGTCAAAGTCCGTACCCGCCGGGCGCGGTGGAGCATCCATCAGCGACAGGCCCACGCTGCCGTTCCACGCCCGGTGCAGCGGCAGCCAGAACAGACGATGTCGCCGCGCGAGGTAGTCCGTGTATGGACACACGCACGGCGCCGGACGGGCCAACTGCTTGAGCCAAAGCATGGTTCCGTAGATTCCGTCCTCATCCCCGGGGCGCAGTCCGGTGCGGATCACCACCGCGGGGCGTTGCGGAATGGGCAGTCCGTGGGTTTCGTCGTCATGCCCGTAACGCACGACGACTCCCTCTACGGAACTGTCTGAGCGATCGATCCCCAGGCAGGCGTATGCGGGGAAGCGGCTCTTGAAGTCAACGAATTCCCCGCAGAAATCGCGCTCGCTCCGGGCGGGGATGATGAACTGGCCCATGCCCTGCTGCCCGCCGCTGAGGGCGTTGAGCAGCAGCTTGCCCGCGACATGCTCTTCACCCAGGGTCGATGCCCGGGCTTCCAGGGGGTCGAGATCGCACACGATCACGGCGCCGCCGGCGGTCGGTTTGAACAAACCGACGGGCTTGTCCATGGTCTTGTCGTTGTCCGTAACCGCCTTTAGGAAGACCTCGTACCCGCACTGCTTCTGTAGATCCCGCACCGCTCGAACCGAACGGAACTGGCGCTGGGCCAGACCGCCCGACCGGCCTCCGGCGGCGAACGGAATTACGTCGCCCATCGCGAATCCGGAAGTAACGAAGCACCCGCAAGCGATCTTGGCGTGCAGCGGATCATCCGCCTGCTCGATGGTCGCAAGTTCCAACTGTGGAGTGGACAGACAGGCGAACGCCGCGGTGGAGATGACCACCACTCGACGACGGGCCAGCTCATCGAGTTGGCTAATCGAACGTATGCCCGCCGGCGGCTGCTCGCCCGGAATCACGATCGCGTCGGCGCGGACGCGCTGGAGGTTAGCCTCCCGGACCGTCCGCGTGCGGACCTGACGGTCTCCGTAGACCGCCCGCAGCAGCTCCAGTAACGTCGGGGTGGCGTCTGGTTCTCCGCAGACCATGACGCGGCGGACGGCGCGCGGCGCCGGCTCGGCGTAGGCCGGCGGAGGGACAGCCATCACGTGTGAGCAGGTATCGAGCTCCAGGTTCTTCATCAGCCGCACGTCGTGTAACCGAGCCCAACCGGACGCGCCCACCAAGCCGAGACGGATCTCGATTCGCCGGGCGTCCGCCGGAGTGGTGAAATACCCTCGCAGGGTTACTGGGCGGCTGGCGCGGTGGACGGGGGCGAAGCTCAGGGCTTCGCCAACCGGGCGATCCTCGCCGTGACCTTGCACGGTGAGCACCACGCCGCCGGCGTCCCCCTCACCCGTGCAATCGCAGGTGATGTCGGCTTCGATGCGGTACGGCTGAGCGCGCTTGCAGCGTATCGTCTGGGACCAGATGGCGTTGTGGTCCGCCCGATCGGACTCGACGTGCATGACCCGTTCGACGCGTCCGTTGGACGACTCGGCGTGCAGCCACCTCGTCGCGGTTCCATCGCCGCTCCACGCCCACGAGCGCGGGGTTTTCTGTCCCACGGCGAACCGCGGGTTCTTCACCAGATTCAACTCGTCCAAGGTGCTCCTCCTCCAGGGGTGAGGCTACTACGAACCGGGGAGTCTATGCACCTCGGAGATCTGATGCAATAAGGTGAGCTGGACAGCGCCCGCCCTCCACCTTCGCCGAGCCTACTCCTCCTCGAACGCCTGTTCCATTCTCTGACGCCAGGGGGGCATCAGTTTGAGTTCCACTTCGGCCCATAGGCCGACGCCCTGGCGCCGGGCACGCTTCTCCAGATCCTTGTAGCGGCGCTTGAGCGGATGCGGAAAACGCCAGTCGGCGTAGGCCCACCCGTGTTCGATCAGCAGCTCATTGAAAGACTCGCCGTGGGGCACCAAATGAGCATATGCCAATAACCGCCCGTAAAGACCGCGTGTCTTGGTCGGCGACAGCTCGATCCGCACCAACTGCCCCGCAAGTGCCCGCTTGGCAAACGCCGACGCCTCCGGGCCGAAGTGCATCGCCCCCGACCTGCTCCCCGCCACCTCCGGCGTGTCCACTCCCCATAAGCGGATTCGGGTGGTGTCGTGTTCGCTATCGGGCAGGTCGATATCGAAGGTATCACCGTCCACCACCTTGACCACGGTGAAGATGTGGTTGTGGTAGCGGGTGTAGTCGTCACTCTGGCGCCGACCGCAGACCCGATCGACCACCGCCCCCGCCGCCAGCAGGACCAGAACCGCGAACACCACCGGATGCCGCCGGTAGATCCGCGGCACGACGATGTTGGGCGGTAGAGGTCGAGTTGGCGGTTTGTTCGTGGCGCGCATATCGATCCCCTGCCACGCGGGTGCCACATCGCTTGAGCGGTGGGAGAATGCTGGTCCGCTACCTAACGGTCGCGGCTCCGAGGGAGTTCGCCGGTTAGTCGTCTGCGTCCTCCGGCTTGTCCAACTCGAACGCGGCGTGGACCGCCTGGAGCGCCCGCGGACCGTCGTCACGGTGGACGATGCAACTAATCACGATCTCGCTGGTGGAGATGGAGTGGATGTTGACTTCGGCATCTGCCAGGGCTCTGAACATCCGGGCAGCCACCCCCGTGTGCGTGCGCATCCCCACGCCGACCACGCTGACCTTGGAGACCTCCCGGTCCACCTCCACCGTACCGAACCCGTGTTCCTTGGCGACACGCTTGCATACTTCGACGGCCTCGCCCAGTTGGGCATGGTCGGTGGAGAAGCCCAGGTTGGCCAGCTTTCCGTCGTCGTAGAAGTTCTGGATGATGTCGTCCACGACGATGTTGTGGTCGCCGACCTCGGCGAAGATGGTCGCGGCGATGCCCGGGTGACTGGACACCCGGGTGAAGACAATCGTGGCTAGGTCGGTCTTGAGGGACGCACCGCGAACGGCGACGTCTTCCATGCCCGGCGTTTCGTTCATGATCATGGTCCCCGGCGCGTCGGTGAATGAGCTGCGCACATGAATGGGTACGTTGTACTTCTTGCCGAACTCGATGGCCCGGGAGTGCATAATCCCCGCACCGCAGGCAGCCATCTCCAGCATCTCGTCATAGCTGATGACGCTCAGCTTGCGGGCGGCGGGTACGATGCGCGGGTCGGTGGTATAGATCCCATCAACGTCGGTGTTGATCTCGCAGACTTCGGCTTCGAGCACCGCCGCCAGGGCGGCGGCAGTGGTGTCGGACGCTCCGCGGCCTAGGGTGGTGATCTCTCCAGCGGGATCCACGCCCTGAAAACCGGCGACGATGACGATCCGCCCGGCAGCGAGTTCCTGATCGATCCGCTCGCGGCTGATCCGCTGGATGCGGGCCCGGGTGTGGACCCCGTCGGTCATCAGACCGAGTTGTCCACCCGTGAGGCTAATCGCGTCGTGTCCGGCGGCGTGGATGGCCATCGCCATCAGGGCGATGGACACCTGCTCGCCGGTGGTGAGCAACATGTCCAGCTCGCGCCGGGGTGGATCACTGGACATCTCGCCCGCCAGCCCGATCAGCTTGTCGGTGGTCTTGCCCATAGCCGAGACCGCCATCACCACGCGCTTCCCGGCGTTCTTGGCCCGGATGGCCCGCCGGGCTGCCCGGTGGATCTTCTCGGCGTCCGCCAGACTGGTGCCCCCGAATTTCTGCACGATCAATGACATGGCCCGAGTGTATCCAATTCACCGGTCCGGCGTCAAAGACTCTTTGCAGGACACCAAGTGCCGCCGGGTCCATGACAGTTCGGGCGGGCTGATGCAGCCCATCGCGCGTCCATGCGGCCAACGCATCGAGAAGCCCCAACGGGGCGGCGCAGCTTCATTTCGCCCTTTCAGGGCTCGATTTGCTTCGGGCAATCCCTCCCCAGGGCGTTGCCCTGGGCTGTCATAGTGCGCCCTTTCAGGGCGAAGAGGATCGTCCAGACGCGGCGATGATCGCGTGGCGATGGTCGCGCGGAGACAGAACGCCCAAGAGCCCGCCTAAGCTGTCACGCACCAAGTGCCACCGGCGACCGGATCGAATCCGTGACAGACGGAACCACACCGGTTATCTAGCGGTACAGGGCAACGTGGCGGTCTGTGTGCGGCAGTTGGCATTCCCAACTGCCGAACTGCTGAGTGCGGCGGGACCGGGGGAGAACGCCGGCTCGCCTTCCACGAGGGGCTTTGAGCCGCAGAGCATTGGACGGAGCATGAACCGATGGTGACCCACCTGTCCGCAGAACAGCGTCGCGTCTTGGGCGTGCTGATCGAGAAATCGTTGGCAACGCCCGAGTATTACCCCATGACCATGAACGCGATCATCGCCGCGTGCAACCAGAAGAGTAACCGCGATCCGATGGTCAGCTACACTGAAGGAGACGTGGGCCGCGTGATCTACGAGTTGCAGGAGATGCAACTGGTGGGCCAGGCGGACTCGGCCCACGGCGCCCGGGCCAATCGCTTTGAACAGCGGGTCCACCAGGAGCTAGGCTGGAATCGGCGGCATCGGGCCGTGATGGCGGAACTGCTGCTCCGCGGTCCGCAAACTGTGGGCGAGCTGCGCACGCGCAGCGCCCGCATGGTTCCGCTGCCCGACCCCGCAGCCGTAGGTTCTGTGCTCGAGGAATTGGCGGGGATGGAGCCATCCCGAGTCCGCGTGCTTCCACGAGAACCGGGTCGCTCTGCGGTTCGACATGACCACACCATGTATGCCCCCGGGGAGAAGCAGACTGAAACAAGCGGGGTCCGTGAGTATCAGGAACCGACCGTTGCCCAACGGAACCCTACTTCGAGCCTGGCTACCCGCGTCGAGCGCCTCGAAGCCGAGGTGAAGGAACTGCGTGCCTTACTCGGCGATCGGCGCGAACGGAACGAATCGCAAGAGTCCGGGTGAACCCGCTGCCTCGAGTCGTCGACAGACGACTCGATATCAGTAGCCAGCGAACCTTGGCCCGCTGCAAACCCCTCTTCCCTGGGGGAGAGGGCAGGGTGAGGGGGCGGATCTGGCGTCTCTTGACCCTCCCCTAACCCCTCCCTGGAAGGGAGGGGAGTTCGTTGCTCATCGCCCACCCCCGGAAACCCAATCGGCACTCAGTAACCAGGATTCGTATTGATGCCCAATAGGCCTCCCTCAGGTCAAGTTGGCCGCCGCCATGCCGGATGGGTCCGGTATTACAGGCCCTCGCTGGCCCGAAACGGGTGCATCCCATTTAGGGTGGCATGGGCAAACTTGTTTGCCCGTGTTGGACGATTCCACGGGCAAGCTGCTGCTTGCCCATGCCACCCGCGCCGGTTTCTGCCACCTTGTTCGGGATGCATCCGCCCGAGAGCCGGTGTGGTGGTCTCTTTTGACGCCCGGTCGCCGGGGTTTTATAGTGACCTGCCGTGCCCCCGGAGAGGGGGCGGGCCTACTTGAACTCCACAAGGATACACCGGAATGACCGCCGCTCAACCTGCCGTGTCGCGAACGTGGCTCGCTCTGGCTACGCTGTGCCTGGTGCCCCTCACCCTCCAAGCCGGTGATCCGCAACCGCCTGCACCCGCCGCCACCAGCCAACCCAGCACCCAACCGGTGGCGCCGACCACCCAACCCGTGGATGCGGACGGCTGGACCACTACGGAAACTGGGTTGAAGTACAAAGACCTGCGCCGCGGGGACGGGCCTCGACCACAACAGCTCGACCTGCTGATCGTCAACTACACGGGGACTCTCGCTGACGGCACCGTGTTCGACAGCACGGACGTGCGTGGCACGCCATACCGGTTCCGCATCGGCGCACAACCATCGCGGGTGATCGCCGGATGGGAAGAGAGTCTGCTGGACATGCAGGCCGGCGGCAAACGGAGCCTGATCATTCCACCGCACCTGGGCTACGGTCTGGAGGGCTTTCCGCCGTCGATTCCAGCCAACGCCGTGCTGCACTACGAGATCGAGCTTCTGAAGATCCGCCCGGCGCCGAAGATGACCCAAACTCGTCCGGAGGAGGTGGTGTCCACCCCGTCAGGCCTGCGCCTGGTGATGATGCGCGAGGGAACCGGCGAATCGCCCACCGACGATAGCATCGTGGACATCAATGCGAGTGTGTGGCGGCCGGACGGATTGCTGATGGCGTCAACCGAAGAACGCGGCGACGTCGCCACTCTGCTGGTTTCCTCCATTCGCCAGGCTGCGATCCGCGAGGGGATCAAGGCGATGAAGGCTGGAGGCAAGTGCAAACTGCTCATTCCCCCCCTCAGGCCGCCGACCACCCAGCCCGCCGATGGTGAACCTCCGGTCGGCATGATTGCCGAGGTGGAGCTACTCAAGGTGAGTCCGCGTCCGCCGGCTCCGGTCATGCCCACCCTGCCGGACGACAAGTACATCCAGACGCCCTCAGGCCTGAAGTATCACGATCTGAAGATCGGTGAGGGCGAAACCCCAAAGCCATCCTCGCACGTGCGGATTCACTACACCGGCTGGCTGGCGGACGGGACCGTGTTTGAAAGCTCGAAGGTGCCGGGAACCCCGGCGGAAATTCCCTTGGACATAGCGATCGATGGATGGGCTGAGGGTATCTTGACCATGAAGGTCGGCGGTACGCGAATCCTGATTTGCACCCCGGAATTGGGCTACGGCGATGGCGGCCGACCGGGCATGGTTCCCCCCGGCGCCACCCTGATCTTCGAGATCGAGCTGCTAAGGATCACCCGACCCTAGTGTTCCGCCGCACCGGGTGCCCGTAACATCAGTGGTGGAAGAACCGTGTCCCTCGCCACTCACTGGGGGTGGCGCCACATCGCCCGGACGCCGGAGCGAAACACCCGGCACGTACCCGAAGCCAGGCGTGGATCACCGGCCGGACCTGCGCCCCACCTCTCCCTGCACTGACAGACGGGGTTGCCTCCGGTGATTGCACGGCGCGGGCCCGGACGGCCATCACCTCCACTTTCTGGTCTGCGGATGGGTCCAATCGTCCTGTCGTGCCGATAATACACGCACGCCAACAGCGCTGTCGGCCGGTTGCCCGGCCTGGACGTGGATCCATGCG
>JAAEQG010000488.1 GCA_024231775.1 bacterium | reverse complement strand
TCGCGGGTAGGCGGCCTGGGTGAGGAGAGCAGGCGGGGGCCTGCTCTCTCTTTTATTCTGTTGGGTGTTGGGATTCTTTTACATTGTCTTCATCCTTGTTGATTCGTGTTGATTGTCCGGCCACTCGGCAAACGTGACGATGCGCGGGATGATCAGGTCGAGGACTGTTGGCGGTGGCTCGTCTGTTGTTTCAAAGAGAAATCCGTCGCCGTAATCTATGTGGTACCAGATCGCTCCGTGCTCGTCCGTATAGTATTCTCCGGTGTACGTGCCCTCGGGGTGTTGCGTTCCCTCAAGTCTGCCGGAAAACTGCATCCCGTCCTCCTCTACGCTGCCTCCAGCGCGGAGCAGGGCGCTTTCGTTGAGCCACCAGCCGCCCACGATGGGCACTGCGTTGTCGCACGTTGGGCAGGCGACGGTGGCGGCAGTCTGGCGACGGGTGCTCTCCCAACCGCATCTGCTGCACTTGCGCCAGTTCTGACACGTTGGGCAGTAGATGACGCCGTGGGACGAGGTCGAATGGCTGCACTCGTGCTCGCGGGGGCAGAAAATGGTTTTTGTCATTGTCATTTCCCCTTACAGCCGACCCAGCCGCCGGCGTCCATCTTCCGGCGGCTGGGCCTTGGTCCACCGCTCAACCGACAAGGCCGCAAGTTGCGCCCACTTGTGCTGGTAGCGGGCCGGGTCGCGCGTCTTGTTGGCCTGCAAGCTCCAGTACGGGTTGCTGGGCGGGCTCCACTTCTTGTACTCGGCCAACTCCGCTGGGTGCAGCGTAAAGCGGCTCCGGCCACGACAGACGCGGCCGGGGCTGTCGAACAACCGGCAAGACCAAAAAGGCTCGTTGGTGCGCCGGTTGAATTTCAGCTTCATCCCAAAGCCGCACTCTGGGCAGAACGGCGGCCAGGGATCGTCTACGCTGGGGCGTCGGATTGACTCCCCCATCCACGGACGGGGCCAGTTGCGCTTGGTCCGTTCCGCTTGTTCCTCGCGCCACTTTTGGTGGTCCACGGCTGTCTCGTACCAGAGGACCTCCTGGGCGGTGAGGTAGCGGGCTATGTGGATGTCGCCTTTCAGCACCTCGACGTAGCCGGCCTGCTCGACCGTGGTGGTCGCGCTCTCGTCAGCCCGCTCGATGCGGGCCTGGAAAGCGGACCTGGTGAGGGAGACGCGCACCGTAAAGTGCTCGGTGCGGAGCTTGAGCGTCGTCATTGTGTCCATCGTTACCTCCGTGTCATTGTTCGTCTGTTGTTTCTTTATCTCTTGAACCGAAACCGAGTGATGATCGTCTCCAATCACCACTCGGTCGTGTCAGTATCGTGTCGTCTTTGGCTCAGAACAGGGACAACTGGCGTGGCTCTTTGACCGCGATCCACTCCTCGATCTCGTCGTCCGTGTATCGAGGGACCGGAGCGCGTCCGGCGCGTTCTCGGTTGATCCAGCGCAAACTGGCCAGGCCCCAGGCCACGGCATACACAGCCTCGTCCTCATTCTGCGGCCACTCCCACTAGTGAATGCCAGCTTCTTCCACCAGGTCGAACACAGTCTCGACCTTTGCCACCAGCCGGGTACGGGGAACTCGCTCGACTATCCGATCAGCCCACTTGGCTATCGTGTCGTCGCGGATGTTCCTCCAGTGTGACCACATTTCGTGACGCAGGTCGACGACGGTGACGGTGGGCTTGCCCTTTCGCCGTTTCTTGCACGCCTTGTGGGCCGCTTTCAGCAACTCCTGGGTAAAGTCGTCCATACTACACCACCCCCTGGAGCGCCTGGGCGATGGCCTCCACTTCCACGCGCCGCCGAATGTACCACGCCTGGCGGCGGCGGCCCCAACGCGCACCAAAGGCTTGCTTGAGGGCCTCGCGGATGGGCTCAGGCGGCTTGTCGTCGAAATGTACCCAGGTCCAATCCCGGTCGTACTCGACTCTGTGGTCGCAGCCCTCGCCGCTGGCGGCGGGTTGCACCG
>JAAEQG010000487.1 GCA_024231775.1 bacterium | reverse complement strand
TCCCGGTCGCAGTATGTCTTGGTCGGACTAATGTCCTTGATCCGAATCCGGCTGTTTGTGCGGATGATGAACTCGCTGACCCCCACCTCGGTATCGGGATTGCCCCAATCGTAGGTATACCCCAGCTGGGTCCAGGGATAGCCCTGCTTGCCGTCGCAATCGCAGGAGGTATAGTGGTTGGCTCGGATGTTGTTGAACCATCTGCGGAACTCGGTCGTGGCATCCTCGGGCAGGGTCAGGCCGCAGCTCGTGTCGCTGATCTCGTTGTCCGCACACGGACGGAAGAGATCCCGGGGACGCACCCAGAACTCGACGAATTGGGTCTGGGGATAGCACGGGGGCAGGCCGAGCAACTGCCGCAGCCGCAAGTCGAGATCCGCTTTCCCGAACTCCGGATCCGAACATCGCTCCCGGACCTCGGGTACCGCGGTCACCCAGATCTCATGGGATCCGGTGTCGTAGAAACCCTGTTCATCGTTTTTGTAGTAGCCGACCGTCCGGTCCGAAGTCCAGGTCACCATGAGGACGTAGGATTCGCCGTCGATCTCCAGCCACCGGAGCTTATGTCGGCCGGGAATGGCGATCAGGTCGTCGAAGATCTCGCCGGGCTGCGGATCGGAGGCGTCGGCGACGGCGGCTGCATAGAGGGCCGCACAGGCGTCCGACGAGCACGCGGAGGTGCCGTCGCAGTCCGCGGTCTGGCCTTGGGCGGCCCAGGCGGTGAGAAGCAAGAGGAGCCCGCCGAGGTATTGAGCGTAGGTGGTTCTTTCGGAGCAAATCGTGGATTTATTCATCGCCGTTCTCCTCAGGGTTTGCCGACGACCCGGAAGGAAGCTCGGGTCCTATCCGGTATTCGTGCCGCGCATTCTAGCCCGGATTCCCACGCCATGCAGACCCCCGTTCCCGTTCCCCTCTGGGGGAACCCCCGGCCCGTGGACCGTGATAGCTTGGGCATGAGATGCGAGAAGCCAGGATCGCCGTGACCGGTGCGGCCGGCAAGACCGGCCAAGCCGTCCTTCGAGCGCTGAAGCGTCGTGGTGCCACGACCCGTGCCCTGGTGCGGCGCGGCACCCAGGAACAGATCGTCCGCGACGCTGGTGCCCAGGAGGTCGTCCAGGGAGATTTGCTCGACGCCCGGGCGATCGCGCGCCTCGCCGACGACGTCGGGGCGATCTACCACATCTGCCCCAACGTCAGTCCGGACGAAGTCGAGATCGGC
>JAAEQG010000486.1 GCA_024231775.1 bacterium | reverse complement strand
TACCGTGGCCAGTGTTTCAGGGTGCCAGATGTGGTGTCCAGCCGACCGTGGCCTGCGGGCTCTTCTCACAACGTTGCACGGCGACCCTCGGGCCGAATCAACCCCAGAGGTCGGCGCACGGCGGCGACACCACGCCGTTTGAGTATTCCATTCCGTGGGGCCGATCGTGCTCGAGGAGGAGCGGGCCGTCCAAATCGTGAAAATCGCACGCCAGACCGATCACGAATGACGGCGCCATGGCGAGCGAGGTTCCGCACATGCAGCCCACCATCAACCCGAGGTCGCGTTTTCTCGCTTCGCGTGCGATCTCGAGCCCGTGGGTCAGGCCGCCGCTCTTGTCGAGCTTGATATTGATTATCTGGTAACGCCCAACTACCTCATCGATCTCGCCCCCGTGAACGCAGCTCTCGTCGGCACACAGCGGCAGGGGCGCTTGGTACCCCTCGAGCTCTTCATCCGCGCCGCGGGGTAGAGGCTGCTCGATCATGGTCACACCGAGGCCGTGCAGCCGGGGGGCAACCTCCAACAACTGTTGGAAGCTCCAACCCTG
>JAAEQG010000485.1 GCA_024231775.1 bacterium | reverse complement strand
TCGAACACGGTCGTGGTCGTTGAGCCAACGACCTTTACACGCAAAAAGTCGTCGCTGCTGCCGTTGCTATAGTGCGCCAGATAGTACTGGAACGATAGCGTGAGCGATCCACCGCTGGGCAGCACAATGTCCGGCGAGCGGATCGTGGTCACGCCGCTGTCGATGTCGTAACTGCCGACGCTACTGCCCGCTGACCCTTCGGTGACCAGGTCATAGCTGCCGCTGTACGTCGTGCCCAACTGGTAGATGCGGCTGCTGTACGAGGTCTCCTCGGGATTGGCGCGCTCCCACATCCCCGTGGTCGCCGTGTCGCTGCTGTTGATGTCGGTGGTTCCGGTGTCGGTGTGGGCGGCTCGGGCGTCGGGGGTGTGCTTCCCTCCAGCCAGGTCAGAACGGCACCCATCACACTGTTTCGATCTGCCGACGTGTTGATTGCTTCAAAGCCAAAGGAAAAATAGACCACCTTATAGCCACCCTCCCAGCGCAGACCGGCCCAGGAGCTGCCGTCATAGTCGTACAGACCGACCGCGCCCGTCCCCAATCCGATCTCGGAGGGGTAACTTTGGTTGTTTGCCCCGCCAGTGCCAGAGATGTTCACGTCCATCCCGCTCAGGATGTCCGCTTCTGTCAGTGCATAGACGTTCGTGTCATCCCGGATGTACGAGGCGTGCAAATAGTCCCCGTAGAAGGACGCGGTGCGGATGTCGTAGCCGATGTCCTGCGCG
>JAAEQG010000484.1 GCA_024231775.1 bacterium | reverse complement strand
TACTACCGCCAACTGCGGATGAGCAAGCAAGAGTTGAGGGAAGAGCAGCGGCAGTACGAGGCGTCTCCAGAGCTCAAGGGTCGGATACGTCGCGTGCAATACGAGATGGTTCATCGGCGGATGCTCCAGGAGGTTCCGACGGCGGACGTTGTGTTGGCCAACCCGACGCACGTGGCGGTGGCTTTGCGATACGACCGCAAGGCCGGCGGCGCGCCGGTTATGGTAGCCAAGGGTGCGGATTTGATGTCGGAGAAGATCAAGAAGATCGCCCGCGCGCACAATGTTCCCGTGCTGACTCGCCCGTCGTTGGCCAGGACGATATACGCCAGCACGGATGTGGGCGAGCCGATCGGTCCGGAGCTGTTCGTGGCGGTCGCCGAGGTGCTGGCGATGATCTATCGGACGCGGCGGGGGGCATTGCGTTGACAACGGCGAAGCATGGAGCGGTAAGTGGCAGGTAATTCGGACAAGACGTTGGGAGCTTCGTCAGCGGGCGCGGGGCCTTTGGGCCGGCTGATGGCTCACAACGACATTCTCTTCGCGGCGGGGCTGGCGATGGTGCTGGCCACGCTGCTGGTGCCGCTGCCGAGTTTCCTGCTGGACTTGTTGCTGTCGGTGAG
>JAAEQG010000483.1 GCA_024231775.1 bacterium | reverse complement strand
GAGCTTGCTCCACACCAGTTGGGTACTTCGTCTCAGTGGGGATGGAGCCCGCGCGGAGGAGTTGATGCGCGAAGCTCTGGCGATATGCAGGAACATGCTGGGCAGCGAGAACCTGCTTGTATCAGTCTATCTCGCCGTGCTCGGGCAGACGCTCGTCGAGCGCGGGAACCTTGACGAGGCGGAGGCCCTGTATCGAGAGGGACTGGGTATACGTACCGAGTGGCTTGGCCCGGTGGAGCCGTCCGTGTTGTCCAGCAGGGCTAACCTGGCGGGCCTGTTGTGGCTTACCGGCAGGTACGAGGAGGCTGAGTCGGAGTACCGACAGGTTCTGTCCCTAGAGGAGATGATCCTGGGAGACCAGCACACAGAAGTGGCTCAACGCCGCAACAATCTGGGGGTTGTACTCCGTGACCGGGGGAAGTACGACGAGGCGGAACAACTGCTGCGTCGTGCCTTGGCGACATACCGCCAGCGACCTCACCGCGATCAAGTGAATGCGACCTGTCCGCTCATCAATCTTGCGTGGGTGGTGTTCCGTCGTGGTGACTGCATCGTTGCCGAAGAGATGTTCAGCGAGGCTCTGAAGTTGCGGCGCGAGAGCAGGGATGCAGCCGATCACACCGTGGCTGAGCCTCTAATCGGGCTGGGGCTGGTTCTCCTCGAGCGCGGTGAGCCCGAGCGCGCTCTGCCGCTGCTCACCGAGGCGCTCGATATTCGCCAGTCCAGGTTGCCCCGGGACCACTGGAGGGTTGGAGAGGTGCTGACCGCGTTGGGCGGCTGTCGTCTGGCGCTGGGCCAGTACGAGGCGGCTGAGCCGTTGGTGTTTGAGGGCTACACTACCATCAAGAAGAGACGAACGATGCGTAGCCGGGCGACTGTAGATGCCCTGCATCGCGTGATCGAATACTGCGACGCTCGGGGGCGGCGCGAGGAAGCCGAGGCGTACCGCGGGCTGCTGAGTGAACTCGGGAACGCCGCTCGACCGCTTGGCTGTACTTGCGGACAGGATTCGCCCTGAGGTGGGGGGGGAGGTGTTTCGCTTCGGACTCCGGGGGCGAGGTGATCGGGGTCATGATGGGGATCGCCTTCTACGGACGGCGTGACCGGCGCGGTCCCCAGCCAAACCGCTATAATCTGCCGGCATGTTCCCGGTTCTACTGTTTCTGTTTGTCGCGGTACCGGTCGTCGAGGTGGCCCTGCTCATCAGGATCGGCCGGGCGATCGATTTCGGCCCGACGATTGCTCTGGTCGTGATCACCGGCGTGCTGGGGGCGGCGCTGGCCAGGCATCAGGGAGTCCGCACCCTCGCCCGCATCCAGGAGCATATGAGCCGCGGAACCATGCCCACGACCGATATTCTGGACGGCCTGATGATCCTGGTGGCGGGGGCTGTGCTGATTACGCCCGGGGTGCTCACCGACTGCTTCGGGTTCGCCTTACTGATCCCACCCGCACGCGCGGTCGTACGCCGGGCGGTGAGCAGCTACTTCAGCAAGCGTATGATCGTCGGAACGCCTCCCATGGATGCGGAGCCTCCTCGTCGCGCGGAGCCTTCTCGTCGCGATGACTTCATCGACGTTTCCGCCCGCGAAGTCCCCGGCGCCTCGAACGACTTTCCCGAGGACTAGCGGTCCGTGGCGAGGCTCTCCTCCTTGCGGGACCGGCTTTTTTCAACATTCACACGTTTCGACTTTTCGACGTTTCCCCCGGTTTCTCTTCGCCGGGTGCCCCATCTCGTTGATCCGCCTCCAGGCGGATCTCGGGGTGGGGGACAGCCTAGCCGCTAAGACGCTCAAAAGGCGCAAGTTTTGTGCCTCTTGTGCTTCTTGGCGGCTTCCGAAAGAAGAGAGAAAGGTGGCGGGTGGCATGGGCAAACTTGTTTGCCCGTGTGCCATCGGCGCGCTCATGCCAGACTTGGCTGGGTGACCCATCTCGCTGATCCAACGTGCCTGTTGACGAGTCTCAAGGTAGGCAACGTCCGCTTCAGCATTCACACGTTTCGACTTTTCGACGTTTCGCCCGGTTTCTCTTCGCCGGATGCCCCATCTCGTTGATCCGCCTTCAGGCGGATCTCGGGGTGGGGGACGGGTAGCCAGGTTGACCGCCACGCGGGGCCGTTCTACCATCCCCGCCCCGCACCGGATTCGAGGGCCGCCGGGTGGCCTAGCTCGTTGATCCAGCCTCCGGGCGGATCTTGAGGTGGGGGACGGCAGATTTCCCACAGGCGCGCGGGACGGTCGTGGTGGAGCTGGTCATCGGCGGTGGAGGTGTATGGATGGCACGGATCGGGATACGGCGAGAGGACAAGAGTCAGTGGGAGGGACGCGCTCCGCTCGTACCGGATCACGTCGGGCAGCTTGCCCGAGAACATGGAATCCAGTTCGCCGTCGAGTCGTCTCCCACCCGGGCGTTCTCTGATGCCGCGTACGCCACCGCGGGAGCGACGGTGGGCGAGAATCTGGACGACTGCCCGATCATTCTGGGCATTAAGGAGATTCCTCTCGAGAGGCTGGAGGCGAACCGGACCTACGTCTACTTCTCACACACCATCAAAGGGCAAGCGGCGAACATGCCCGCCCTGCGGCGGTTGCTCGACCTCGGCAGCCAGCTAATCGACTACGAGCGCATAGTGGACGATCGCGGGCGGCGGATGGTGCTGTTTGGACCCTTCGCAGGCCAGGCGGGGATGATCGACAGCCTCTGGGCCCTGGGGCGGCGGCTGGAGTGGGAAGGAACCGCTAATCCGTTCAGCGCCGTCCAACCGGCCCACCGATACGCGGATCTCACCGCCGCCAAACATGCGCTCGCCAGGGTGGGTGAGACGATTCGCCGGGAGGGTTTGCCCCCGGGTTGTCCGCCGATGGTCTGCGGATTCGCCGGGTATGGCGCGGTTTCCGGCGGAGCCCAGGAGGTCTACGACTGCCTACCCGTAGAGGAGGTCACTCCGAAGGACTTGGCGTCGCTACCGGTCTACGATCGGGCATGTTTCAAGGTGGTCTTCAAGGAAGAGCACATGGCCGAGCGGGTGGACGCCTCCGCACCCTTCGGGCTTCAGGAGTACTACGATCATCCGGAGCGATACCGGGGGATCTTCGCGCCCTACCTCGAACACCTGACCCTCCTGGTCAACTGCATCTACTGGGAGCCGCGCTACCCGCGCCTGGTGACCAAGGAGGTGCTGAGCGAGCTGTACTCCGGTCCAAAACGCCCGCGGTTGCGCGTGATCGGCGACGTGACTTGCGACGTGGAAGGCTCGATTGAGTGTACGACTCATTGCACCACGCCGGACAGCCCCGTCTACGTATACGATCCCAGCTCGGGGCAGACCCACGACGGAGTGGAAGGCCAAGGTCCGGTAATCCTGGCGGTGGACTTTCTCCCCTGTGAGCTGCCCATCGATTCCTCGAACTTCTTCAGCACGGCCCTTAAACCGCTGGTCTCGGCCTTGGCCCGGGCGGACTTCAGCGCCCCCCTCGACCAGAGCGGTCTGCCTGCGGAGTTGCAGCGGGCGACGATCGTCTATCAGGGCGAACTCACCGAATCGTACCGCCACCTGCAAGAGCACCTGGCTTGAAGCCTACCCGGGGCGCATGGGTGTGGAAAACCCAGAGGCTCTCGCGACGTATTCCCCAACTCCCAGCTTGCTGAGGTCGCCGACGCGGTGGGGGCCAGATGGCGGCGGACGCCGGGAGAGGAGCAGCCGAGCCCACCGCGACGGCGCACTATGAGCAGCACTCTGAACCTGTGGCGTCTCCCGATTATGCGCCCGGCTACTCGTTGATGTGTTCCGCCCGACCCAGCCGATATGAACCTGGATGGTCTGGAACGAATCGTGCTAAAGCACCTCGGACTGCGTTCCGACCTGGATTCTCAGTGGACCGTGCGTGGGAGACGTCTTGATGAGCAAGGCTTTGGTTATCGGCGCCGGGATGGTCGCTCGCCCGCTCGTTCGCTATCTGCTGGAGGAGCAGGGCTGCGCGGTTACGGTGGCTGACATGACCGTCAGCAGGGCGGATGCCCTGGTATCCGGTCACCCCTACGGGCGGACCACGGAGCTGCTCGTGGACGACACCGCCAAGCTGGGGAAGCTGATCAGCGAACATGATCTGGCGGTCAGTCTTCTACCTGCTCACCTGCAACCCGTGGTCGCGCAGGCTTGCATCAAGCACCGCAAGAACGTGGTCACCACCTCCTACGTCAGTCCCGAGATGAGCAAACTGGACGGGCCGGCCCGCGACGCCGGCGTTGTGGTTCTCAACGAGATGGGCGTGGACCCGGGCATCGACCACATGTCTGCCATGCGCATCATCCACGATGTCAAGGAACGCGGCGGCGAGGTCACCAGCTTCAAGTCTTACTGCGGGGGGCTCCCCGCGCCGGACTGCAACGACAACCCCTGGGGCTACAAGTTCTCCTGGAGTCCCCGGGCGGTCTGCACCGCCGGAAAGAACGCAGCCCGCTACCGCGAGGATGGCAGGGAAGTCAACATTCCCGGCCCGGACCTTTTTCTGCACCACCACAAGGTCCCCGTCGAAGGCTTGGGCGAGCTGGAAGCCTACCCCAACCGCGATTCGCTCAGCTACCTCAGCCTCTACGGTTTGGAGAACGTCGCCACGATGTTCCGCGGCACGTTCCGCAACCACGGTTGGTGCGACTCCCTCAAGCAGGTCGTCGATCTGGGGATGCTCGATGAAACCCCGGTCACCTATCCTGCGGGTACCACCTTTGCCCAGTGGATCGCCGGGCTGATGGGGCAGGCCCCAGCGGCCGATCTGCGCAAAGAACTCGCCGCTCACCTCGGGTTGGAGGAATCCGCGGACGTGCTCGAGCGCTTCGAGTGGTTGGGGCTCTTGAGCGAAGAGCAACTTCCGATTGTGGACCAGGAGACCACGGCGCTGGATGTCCTGGCAGCGCGGATGGGCCGGAAAATGGTCTACGCTCCGGGTGAAAGGGACATGATCGTCTTATGTCACTACTTCACCGCCAGGTTCCCCGATGGAAGCCAAGAGCGGATCACCTCGACCCTGATCGACTACGGTCAGCCGAACGGAGATTCCTCGATGGCCCGGACGGTTGGCCTGCCCGCCGCGATCGGAGCGGCGATGATCCTCAACGGCAAGATCAACACGCCTGGTGTCCAGGTCCCGGTGGAGAAGGCCATCTACAAGCCCGTCCTGGACGAGCTGGAGACGATGGGCATACGCTGCGTGGAGAGGACCACGCCTGGACCTTCCTAGCGCAATCTCGATCCAAACGTAGCGGCCTGCGTCCCCGCAGGCCGAGATTGGCGGACGTCAGGCGAGACGCCGGACGCTACGTTTGGACTGATTCCAGGTCCAGGATAACTGTGCCGATCAACGAGCCACGGACTTCAGTCCGCGCGGCCACTAGAACGCGAGCACCACAATGACGGGGATCGGGTAATCGGCGCAATTGAACCGATTCTGGTATCAGGGTGCTATCGCAGCCCTGCAAAACCTGGATTCGCATCGTCATCCTGAGGAGGGGAGGGTGATGGTGAAGGTCGTACCCTTGCCGACCTCGCTTTCGACGCTGATGGTCCCGCGGTGTTCCTCGATGATGTCCTTGGAGATGGCCAACCCCAGCCCCGCACCGGGGCGACTACGGTCCTCCGCCTTGTTCTTGGTGGTGAAAAAGGGCTCGAAGATCATCCCAAGCTGGTCGGCGGGGATCCCGCTGCCGGTATCGCAGACCCGGAGGTCCACTTGCTCCTCCCCATTCAGGCTGGCGCTGATCGTGATCCGTCCGCCCCGATCCACGGTCGCCTGGCGGGCGTTGACCAGCAGGTTGAACAGAACTTGCACCAGTTGCTTGGGATCCGCCCAGACCACAATCTCCGGGTCGATGTCGGTCTTCATGGTGATGCCGTCCTTAGCGACGTCACGGCAGAGGCAGGCCACCGCCTCCTCGACGCACTCCAGCAGGGGGACGGACCGGAAAGACTGGGCTTCGTTGACCGCCAGACCCAAGATGCGCTCCGACATGTTCGACAGCGTGGCACAGCGCTCCAGGGCGATGCGCAACGCTTTACGCATCAACTCGACGTCGTCATCGTCCAGGGCTTTCTTGGCATAACCGACGATCGGGGTTATCAGGTTTCTGGATTCATGGGCCAGCGCCGCTGCAGCCATGCCAACGCTGGCCAGACGCTGCGCCTGCCGAGCTTGGTCTCGCAGGGAGATGAATCGCTGCTCCAAGTTCTCGACTTGGCTGCGGAGATCCAGATCGACGGACGCTTGGCGGGGGGCTATCGGCGGGGTAGGTTTACCCATATAGGTCTGATCCCTTCCAGTGGATGGTAGGCTATTATCCTATCGGCGCGGAAGGGGAGACAACTTGAGAGCACGAACCAGTGAACGAATCCGCCCAGCTTAACCAGCTTACCCACCTTGCCGAAGAGCTGGGTTTGGAGGTGCGCCACGCCACCCTTGGTGGCAAGGGCGGGGGAGTCTGCACCATTCGGGGCCGGCGGGTCCTGTTCATAGATACAACCGCCGACTTGGCGACCCGGCTTGAATGCGTGGTCTGCGCGCTCGCGGGGATTCCGGAGATCGAGACGCGGTTCGTACGCCCCGAGCTGCGGGAGCTTCTGGGACGCTATCGTCAGACCGACTGACGCTCATCCCAGGCGAGGTGGCCGAAAGAAACCGCCTGTGGGCTGCCCAGGGCAACCGACAGGCGGGAAGAGAACTCAGGTTGGCGTCTGCCCTATCCAGGCCCGCCGGAGTCCAGTTCGACCTGGAACAGCACGAAATCGTCGAGATCAACGTCGTTGT
>JAAEQG010000482.1 GCA_024231775.1 bacterium | reverse complement strand
TACTACCGGATCCCGGAAAAGCGTCAGACCGAGTCGGACTTCACCAAGGCATTCTACCGCCGGACCCTGACTCAGTACTTCGCGTTCACCACCCGAACGCCGGAGTGGGTCACGACGCCGCTCCCCATGGACGAGCTCAAGGATCTGGCCGCATCGGACCGCCACGTTGCCGCCGACATCCGCGCGATGGAGGACCTGCTGGAGAACGCACCGACCACCGCCTGGGTTTTCGCCTCAGAGGCCGCGCACCGCATCTCAAAGCTCAACGACGTGCGCATCATCCAGATCCTGGACGAGTTCCAGTACCTGAACAAGTGGATCGTCTCGGACGACGACCCCGAGCGGGTCGAGCTTCTCTGCCACTCCTACATGGGCGCGGCCGAGAGCAAGTTCTCGCCGCAGATCGTGGCTGGAAGCTACATCGGCTGGCTGGGGGCGATCCTGCGGCACATGACGGCCCGTTACCAGCAATGGAATCTTGCAAGCCTGACCGACACCGAGGCCCTCGAAGCGATCTACAACTACGCGTTCACCTACCAGGTGCCGATCACCGACGAAACCGCTTCCTACATCGCCGAGGTCTGTGACAACGACCCCTTCTACATCGCCGCGACGATCTCCAATTGCCCCGACGAGAAGGATCTCACAAGCGAATCGGGTATCCGCGACGCCCTGGCCTTCGAGACGATTATCGGCCAGGGCCAGATCGCCCACGTCTGGCACGAGTACCTGCAGGACGCCTTCGCAAGAGTCAATGACGTCAACGCGCGCAAGATCGTCCTCTACCTGGCGAAGCACGATCCCAGGCCACGCACCCGCGTCCAGATTCGCGATGACCTGGATCTCACGCTGCCGGATGGGGAGCTTGAGAAACGCATGCACCAGTTGGTCAAGGCGGATATCCTCGCCTACGGCGACTCCTATTTCCACTACAAGGGTCTGGGCGACAAGGTCTTTGCCATGGTCTTCCGCCGCCTCTATGGCACAGAGATCGAGCAGGTGGACGATGCCGCCATCGAGAACGACTTCAAACGCGAACTCGCGGCTGCCAAGGGCCGGATCTGTGTCCACAAGGGGGCCGCCGCCGAATACCGCGTGCGCTACCGTCTGCTGGTTGCTTCCATGCGTGGCGCGACCCTGGATGACATCGTCCAGGACTCTCAAGATGGCCCTCCCCTCGGCCCCTTTGCGGTCATCCGCAAGGCCCGTTTCTACGTCGACCAGGAAAGGAGCGTTGAAATCGACCTCCACGCCGTCCATGCAGAAGTTGACGGGACGGACCTCATGATCGAGGTCAAGGACTGGGAACAGGAGCCTCCTCTTGACGCCGTCCGCCGCTTCGTCGAAGTCCGGGCTGGCCTCACAGACCACCTCGAGAGGCAAACCGTTTTCCTTTTCTATAGCGAGAGTGGCCTGGGGAACGAGGCTGTCGCCATCCTTCACGAAGCTGGCATTCTGATCCTCGACCCGGAGAAGCTGGCCGGCTTTGAAGCCTCCTTGGTTTTCTGAAACGAAACGGGTGGTGGAAGGTAAGGGAGGCACGGCGCGAGCGCGCCCAGGAGCTGCGGGCCAAGCTGCAGCAGGCCCAGCGGGATGGCCGTGAGACCCAGGTGTACGAGCACCTGGCTGAGCTGCGCGAGATCATCGGTGCCGGGGCTGCCGATGACGGGTCGATACGGGCTGCGGAGGCGTGGCTGGCGGAGCAGAAGCGGTTGGCGCAGCAGTCAGCGGACCGGCGGCAGCGGGTGGAGGTGCTACGGGAGGAACTGGCGACGGCGCTCGAGGGTGGCGACGAGGCGAAGGCCGAACGAGCCGCAGCAGCGCTCGAGCGGGAGCTGGGCGAAGCGGGGCCAGCTGACCGCGACCTTTCCGACGCCCGGGCCTGGCTCGATGAACGGAGCCGGGCCAAGGAGGCCAGGCCGAGGCCGGAGCAGAAGCGGCAACAGCCGGAACGACGCCCCGGCCCAGCGCCGCGACTGCGCCCGGCCCCGAAACGCCGTGCGGCCGTCCTGCTGGCGCTGCTGGCGATTGCCATGGTGGTGATCGCGGTGGTGCTGTGGGCGATCCTTGTGCGGGGACCCTGGGGAGACGCTCCGGGGGCGCCCGCGACGGCGATACCAGCGACTCCAACGCCGCCGCCGCAGCGGGTGGCTGGGGCTGAGTGGGTGGCCCCTGGCATCGGAATGCGGTTTCGCTTCATCCCGGCTGGAACGTTCGAAATGGGCAGTTCCACGGACGAAGCTGACCGCTATGGCAACGAGCAGCAGCACAAGGTGAAGCTCAGTCGTGGCTACTGGATTGGCGAGACCGAGGTGACGCAGGGCCAGTGGAAGGTGCTGGTGGGGACCAACCCGTCGCACTTTTCCTTATGCGGCGAGGACTGTCCGGTGGAAATGGTGAGCTGGTTGGAGGCGGTGAGATACGCG
>JAAEQG010000481.1 GCA_024231775.1 bacterium | reverse complement strand
GTCCCAGTTCGACGGCGCATTCGGGAGAAAAAGCTGGCACCGGAGGAACCAAGTCAACAAAGGTGGTCGCTGGTTCCTGGCCGGTCGTCTTCTGTCAGGCTGTCTTCTGCCCGGGCGAATCGTGCGGGGTTGTAGGCGCGACACGTCGCGCCAAAGCGTTGTAGTCAAGGGGGGGCAGTTTGTGAGCGTCGTCCGGGGCACCCGGCGCGCTTACCTGTGCAGTACGCTGCGGACTCACGGGCAAACGAGTTTGCCCATGGCACCCGGGCGTAGCATGGCTACGCTGTGCGATGGGCGTGGCACCCGGCGATGGCACCCGGCGGTGGGTGTTCAGCCGGTGAAGGATGTCTGGAGTACGCGGAAGTCTTCGAGGTCCACGTCATCGTCGGTGTCGAAGTCGAAGATGTCGCAGCCGGCGCTTACGGGGCCACCGTTGGGGGCGGTCGCGCATTCCTCGAACTCGAGGAAGTCGGTCAGGTCCACGTCGGAGTCCACGTCGTAGTCGCCCAGGCGCCAACTGCCCAGGCCCAGGTTGATCTCGGTGAATGAAGCTCGCTCCACCAACGCCAGCGGGCGCGAGACCTCCGCGTATCCGGCGGACTCCGCGGATACCTCAGTCAGCGAACCTCCGACGGCTGCGGACAACTTGTTGACCAGGTAATAGCCGTTGCCATCCGTTTCGGTCTGGGGGAGTCCGTCGATGCGGATGGTGGCGTTGTCGATCGGGGCTCCGGTGCCGGCGTCGGTCACTCGGCCGTAGACGGCGCCGCGGGTCGCGGTTGCGGGATCATGCCAGGGCATCTCCGGGGTCTCCGCTGGATTCGTAAACAACGCGCCGGCCAGGTGGGTGAACCACGCGGGATCGTTGGCGGTGTTGTTGTACTCATCGCAGATGGTTTCGGTGGCTCGGGTAGCGGCGTAGCTGTAGTTCATCGAGCCGTTCGCGCCCTGCCCATACACGTAGCTCAACTGGGCGATGCTGTTGTCAAAGCTGTTGAGGTAGTTCCCCTGGCCACAATAGACGTGGCGTTCGTCGCGCCAGGCGATGGCTGCGTCGATCCAGTTGCGATACCACGTGGCGTGGGTGGGGCAGTGCTCGCGCTTGTAGTTCATCGGGCAGGCGGCGTCGAGCCAGCCCAGTTCGAGCCATAGCTTCCAGTTCTGGAAGAGCGCATACGCGGAGGTATCGGTGAAGTTGGCGGGGGGGTTGCCCGCGCCGAAGACTGCCGCGGTATGCCGGAGCGGTTGGCGGGGATTGGAGTCGATAGTGTGGACCTCGGCCAGGCAGCGCCGAATCAGCTCGTTGATTCCCCGTCTGCGGAAGTCGTTCCAGGGGCCGTAGCTGGTGTCGGGGGTTCCGGCGTAGCCTTCGATTGTGCGGAAGCGTTCCAGGCCGGAGTCGGCGTACCAGGTATGAGCCGGGTATCCCGCGTCGGTGCTGGTGTAGCGAATGTAGTCCCAGTGTATGCCGTCGATCTCGTAGTCCGTGACCAGCTCGCGCACGATGGATACCAGATAATCCTGCACCGCGGGACAGCCCGGATCCAGGGTGTATTTGCCGTCCACCTTAGCCGGGCCACCGCCCATGTCCGCCTGGGGAACCATGATCCACTCGGGCTGCACCAGGGAGTTGCCCGCCGGAGGCCAGCTCGTACACACCCGGAAGGCTACCAGCCAGGCGTGAACCTCGATCCCGTTGGCGTGGGCCTGCTGCACGAGGTAGTCGAGCGGGTCGGGCAGGGCGTTGGTGTTGACGTCCGAGGCCATCGGTAGAATGTCGGATTTCCAGTAGGCGCCGTGGGCGCCGGAACCGGTGTCCTGGTAGGCCATCACCTCCGGGAAGATCGCGTTGTAGTTTCCGGTCAGCGCCCGGGAGACCAGGTCGTCGATCTGGGCGGTGCTCTTGAAGCCGGTGTTGAAGGCGTCCACCCAGATTCCGCGAAACGCGGGGGGTGCCTGCCCGGTTTCCACGAAGACCGCGGTGACGGTTTTCTCCTGCTCCACCGCTACGAGAGTCTGGAAAGCGAAGGCGTCGTCCACCGGTAAGCCGGTGGAGACCTCCCAGTGGTCGAAGACGTATCCTGGAGCGGGGCTGGCGGAGATGGGCACGACTTCGTCGAGGTAGCGCGAGTGGGTGCTGCCGGATGTCGGAGTCGTGTCACCAGTTCCCGGCGGGTCGACTTCCATGGTGAGGTCCACCCTGGCGGAGACTCGGGTAAAGCGCACGGCGTCGGCGATCACGACCGAGGGATTGGCATCGTTGTTCAGGGTGACGTACCCATCGCTCCCCGATGCGAAGATGTACACACCCAACGGGTTCCATTGTCCGCCGTCGGCTTGCTGGTCTATGCTTAGCTGATGCGACCCTCCCATGAAGTTTACGGTAAACGGAGCGTTGTCGGCGCGATTCGTTCCCTGGGGGTAGTAGATCGACACCTCATACGCCCCCGCGGGCATGTTCGGTCGCCATTCCACTTCGCCGTAGGAATATCCTTGGCCGGTCGTGCCTCGGTAGCGATAGTCGGCGTCCCAGTGACCAGGCGCCGAGGTCCCGGTCTCCCACGTTTCGGTGAGGACGGTGAACTCCGGATCAGCGTTGTCAATCGTGATGGTCTGGCTGTGCGCGCCGGCCGAAAGGGCCAGGAGCAGCATGCCCGCGTTGAGCCCGCAACGGATGCTGCTTGGGCGAGTGGGTGATTCTATCCTTTGCACACTTTGCTCCTGGGGCTATCCGGTGAAGGCGCCTACGAATACTTCGATATCGGCCAGGTCCACGTCATCGTCAGCGTCGAAATCGAAGAGATCGCACCCCGCCAGAGGTGGACCGTTATCCGGCCCGGTGATGCACGCCGCGATTCGGTCGTAGTCGTCGAGATCGACGTCGGCGTCCACGTCGTAGTCGCCGGGCAGCCAGGACCCCAGGCCGAAGTTCACCTCGGTGTATCCCGCACGCTCGACCAGCACGTATGGTCGATAGGTTTCCGAGTAACCATCGGCTGTTGCGCTCACCGGAGTGATCGTCCCAAATGCTCCCGCGGAAAGTCCGGTGAGCAGATAGAACCCGTTTCCATCCGTTTGCACGATCGGAGAGCCGTCAAGGCTGACGGTCGCATCATCGAGGGGCGCTCCGGTGGCGGCGTCGTGGACGCGTCCGTAGACCACACCCTCGGTGGCGGTGGCTGGGTCGCGCCAGGGCATCGTGGGGACGGGGGCGATCTGATCGAACAGATTGGCGGCGATATAGGAGTACCAACTCCAGTCGGTTCCACCCGAGCTGGTTCCTGCATAGGAGTACGTACACATCCCGTTCGCGCCCGCGTTTCGTGCATAGGTCATCTGGGTGAGGCTGTTCGCGAACGTGTTGAGGTAGATGCCCGGGCCGACCACCATATGGCGGTCATAGCGCCAGAGCATCTCTTGATCCACCCAGTTGCGGTACCACGTGGGGTAGGACGTTTGGCTGTAGTAGGTCATGGGGATGCCGGTGTCCAGGTAGCCCTCTTCCATCCAGTGACCCCAGTTCTGGAATACACCCCAGGCATTGGTGTCCTCGAAGTCTGAGGGGGCGTTTCCCCAGGTGATTAAGGCTGCGCTGTGGCGCAGCGGCTGGCGTGGGTTGGCGGTGATGGTGGCTACCTCGACCTGGGCCCGGCGGACCAGCTCGGTGACCTCGCGTCTGCGAAAGTCGCTCCACATCACCGAACTGGGAGACGGTGTGCCGGAGTAGTCTTCGATTCGCTTGAAGCGTTCCAGGCCGGAGTCTGTATACCACGTGTACGCCGGATACCCCGCGTCGGTGCTGGTGTAGCGGATGTAGTCCCAGTGTACGCCATCGATTTCGTAGTCGGTCGCCAGTTCGCGCACGATGGATATAAGGTATTCCTGGACGGCGGGGCAGCCCGGGTCCAGGGTGTATTTTTCGCCGACCGTTGCCGGTCCGCCGCCCATGTCCCCTTGAGGAACCATGATCCACTCGGGCTGGACCACTGAGTTGCCCGCCGGCGGCCACGTGGTGCATACTCGGTAGGCAACCAGCCAGACGTGTACCTCCAGGCCGTTGGCATGAGCCTGCTGGACGAGATAGTCGAGCGGGTCGTCTAGTCCGACGGAGATGTCCGTGGCCATCGGCAGAATGTCCGAATCCCAATACGCTCCATGGCCGCCGCCGACGGTGTCCTGGTAGGCGAGCACCTCGGGGATAATCGCGTTGTAGTTTCCGGCCAGGGCGCGGGCCACAATGTCGTCGATTTGCGACGTACTCTTGAAGCCTTCGTGGAACGCGTCTGCCCAGAAGCCGCGAAACTCCGGGTCCGCAGCGCCCGCTTCCACGAATACCGCGGTGACTGTCTTGGCTTGGTCCATGGTCACCAGTGTGTCCGCTAACGAGGGTTCATGCGCGGCTGATCCCGCAGAGACCTCCCAGTGATCGAAGACGTATCCCGGGTCCGGGGTGGCGGAGATGGGCACGACTTCGTCGGCGTAGCGGTTGTAGGGGCCGCCGACGGCTGGGCTGGTCTCGCCCGCCCAGATCGGATCGGCGTCCATGGTCAGTCCTACGGTGCTGCTCACGCGGGTGAAGCGTACGGCGTCGGCGATGACCACGTTCGAGTTGGCGTCATTGCTCAGGGTGACGTATCCATCACTTCCCGACGCGAAGGTGTATACGCCCAGCGGGTTCCATTGGCCGCCGTTGTTTTGTTGGTTGACGAGGACCTCGTGTGACCCGCCATAGAAGTGGACCGTAAAGGGGGCGTTGTCGGCGCGATTCCCTCCTTCGGGATAGTAGATCGACACTTCGTACGCGCCGGCGGGCATGTTCGGTCGCCATTCGACCTCACCGCCCGCTGCTCCAGTACCCGTCGTCAGACGCCAGCGATAGTCCGTCTCCCAATGACCCGGTGCGGACGTTCCGGTTTCCCAGGTCCCGATCAGAACCTGAAACTCTGAATCATCGTTGTCGATGGTGATCGTTTGCGCCGCAGCCGCCACGATGGACAGGTGCAACGAAACTCCAGCGATCAGGGCGACGGTTTGAACAGTCCCACAGTGTCGGCGTGCGTTCACGGTTCGATGACTCCTTAAGGGTGTGTAGCTGCTCCTGGGCGTGCCACCGATGAGGACGGCGCGGCGCCGAGCAGAGGAGCACCCCAACTCCGTCTTCGCGGCGTCCTGTCCATTCTAGCAGGTCTGCGACCAGATTGGGACAGAGACGATGCCCCACAGCAGAAAAGCGCAGAGGAACCGCAGTCCTGGGCAGATCC
>JAAEQG010000480.1 GCA_024231775.1 bacterium | reverse complement strand
GCTGCCGACGGATTGTACACCCGATCAGAAAGCGACACCGAATGGACGATACCGCCCCGTGCCGTGCGAACCTGGGGATTTGGCTCCTACGAACCCGTCGGCGGCCACCCGCTATGGATCCGCGTCGATGAGACGAAGCAGGGCCGTCTGTTCTGTGCGGTTAACGCACCCATTGGCAGGCGAAGGAGCCCCATCGTCACTGTGAGCGATGACCATGGACGAACGTGGACCCCCATCGTACACGAATTGGACCCACTGCTGGCTTGGGCCTCCGAGACCAGAGCCGGTGCGAATATGCCCAAGGAGGAGCTGGCGGCGCTCATGGAAGTGGGTCGACAGTTCGCCATCACGGATGTTCGCGTTGACGTCACCGACTCGGATCGCTGGTACGGGCTGATGAGTTCGGGGGTTGCCATTACCGAGAATGCGGGAAAGACGTGGCGCGTGAGCCGAGAGGGACTCGCTGTTCCCCAGGGGCGCGCGCTGTCGGCGCCGCGCGGATCGACCGGTATTTACGTGGGCACACCGGCGGGGCTGTACATCAGCCGTGACCGGGGCGAGACGTGGAGCGACACGTCGCTTATTCT
>JAAEQG010000479.1 GCA_024231775.1 bacterium | reverse complement strand
TGCGCTGCGCTTCACCCCTGGCTAAAGCCGTGCGCCCCTCCGGGGCGATGCGCCTGGCTACAATCCTGCACCGCGTTTGGGGCCATCCCTCAGCCGCGAGACGCAGACCGCTGGACAATGACCGGCGGAACCGACACGACCCTTACTTGAAACGGCTTAGATCCGCCCAAGCACCATTCCGGAGTGTGACCGGAGGGCTACGCTCTGCTCAACTTCGCGGAGCGGGTTGAGCGACGCCTGTTCGTGGTCGGCGTGAACCTGCCACACGCCCTTGGGCAGGGTGAAGGTCTGGTCGTGCTGGTCGCCGTTGAGCAGGATCACCGCGCGGGTCCAGCCCTCGCCGCTCAGTCCGACGCCGTCAATGGTCAGGGCGACACACTCGTGATGAGGTACCTGATCGATGAAAGCCAACCGCCGGCGGACTTCCTCGCCGGTGCGCAGGCGGAACACGGTGTGAGCGCGGCGAAGGGCGATCAGGTTCTTGTGGTAGGCGAAGACCTCGGCGTGGGTCTGCTTCAACGACCAGTCGATCTGGTTGATGGCGTCCGGGGCATTGTAGGTGTTGTTGTTGCCGTGCTTGCTGCGGCAGAACTCCTGTCCGGCGTGGATGAACGGAACCCCCTGGGCGGTCAAGACCACGAACCCCGCGAAGCACTGCATTCGTTTCTTGATGTCCTCCGGCATGTCCGGAACGGATTGGCCGATTTTATCCCAGGTGGTGAGGTTGTCGTGGGCTTCGGCGTACTGAATGGTGTCCGTCGGGTCCTGGGTCCAGCTTCCGATGGATCCGGTGAGTCCATCTTTGACCCCGTCGATGCGTTCGCCGGTCTGGATGTACCCCGGCGGACCGCCATCGCGATCGCCCTTGATCGCATCCCGGAAGCCATCGTTGAACGCGGCGATGCCGGTCCCGCCTACGCGGTTGCGATCCATGGTGCGGCGGAGAGTGGTCCCCCCCGCCGTCCAGGGCTCGCCGTAGATCAATACGTTGGGCTTGAGTTTGCGCAGCGTATCGCGCACCGCCAGCATGGTCTGCGGCGCGTGCAACCCCATGAGATCAAACCGAAACCCGTCGATACCATACTGGGTGACCCAATAGCTCAGGGACTCGATCATGAACTTGCGGGCCATCGGGTTTTCGCTGTCAAACTCGTTGCCGCATCCGGAACCGTTGGAGAGCTGCCCCTCCGCGGTGCGCCGATGGTAGTAGCCCGGGACGATATGCTCGAACGGCGCCGGCGGAGCGGTGTGGTTGTAGACCACGTCCATGCACACGCCGATCCCCCGGTCGTGAAACGCCTGCACCGCCTGCTTGAGCTCGCGGATACGCTGGTCCCCGATCTGCCGGGTCGCATACCAGCCGTCCGGCGAGTTGAAGTGTACCGGCATGTAGCCCCAGTTGTAGGCGCCGTCTGGGGTCTCCTCGTTGTCGAAGTCCTGCACCGGCATCAACTGCACGTGGGTTACGCCCAACTCGATGAGGTGATCGATCCCGGTCTTGACCGTGGGGTGGTCGGGCAGATGGGTGCCGGTCTCGGTCAGGCCCAGGTAGAGGCCTCGGTGGTCCACGCCCGAGTTGGCGGCGATGGTGAAATCGCGCACGCTCAATTCGTAGATCAGGGCGTCCACGCCCATTTCGACCGGAGAACGCCAGCCCGGATCGAAACCTGGCGGATTGGTCTCCTCCAGATCGACCAGCATGGTCCGCGACCGCAGTCCGCACGCACAAACGGCGGATGGGTCGGTGACTTCGCCGGTGGTCCCCCCGCCCGGGGTGGAGACGCGATAGCTGTAGAACTTACCTGTCCAATCCCCCTGGAGATGCAGCTCCCACAACCCGTGGTCCCCCCGGTTCAGTCCATGGGTTTCGGTGGTGGCGCTGAGTTCGGGGCTGTCCGCCAGAACGAGGCGCACCGATCTGGCGGTCGGGGCGAACAGGCGGAAGGTCGTCCCCGAGGGTGTACACACCGCCCCCATCACCGCGTTGGCGTCATAGAACCGCTCACGGTTCCGCAGTAGCTTGCTGATCTCCACGCGGGCTTCACCGGCGTCCGAAGTCCGTACCCGGTATTGCTGCCGCGTGAAATCCAGAGGTTCGTCCGTGTACAGCGCGAAGGTCTTGGCGTGGTCGTCTCGGCTGAACTTCGGCCGCACTCGGGCGGTCCGTACCTCCCCCCCGCTGTCGGTTAAGAGGAGCAGGCCCTCGGGGCCCACCTCCCCCACCGGGCGGCGGTGGGCAAAGCGCACGCTCACTTCGTTGATCGCGGTTAACTCGGCTCGTATGAGCGTGGGAACTTCCACTGACATGACCGCTTGTTCCTCGAGGAAGACTGTAGAGTCCGTTCCAACGACCGCTTGAGAGGATCATGTATGCGCCGCCCGCCCTCCGCAAGCCCGGTGGGCGGATAAACCTGCGTAATCGTCCGAACTCCGCGGTCGAGCAGTTGCATGTTCGCCTGATGAGGCGCGTAACTTCTGTATATGCAGAAGGTTAGGGGGTTGCGCGGCCACTGAGGAGCGGCGTGCTCCAAACGCGTAGGCAGCGCTCGGACGGCGCAGCGGCGTTCGTTTGCCCGCTCATCTGAAAGCCCGCAGGCCACACGCCCAGACTCGCCCAGGCTTCGTCCGCGCAGCGATGTGCCTCCCCGACCAGTGGTTGTTGCGTCGGGCGGTCTGGTGGTAGCCAACGCGGTGGACGGTATAATCGTGCGCTGGTAGACGGCGTCTCCGCTCTTCCAGAGAATCAACGGCGGCGCTGCGGCGACCCTCGGTTCCCAGGGAAGGATCCACGATCGATGAGTATTCTGGTTAATAAAGACACGAAAGTGATCTGTCAGGGCATCACCGGCCAAGCCGGCGCCTTCCACACCGCCCGCTGCCTGGAGTATGGCGCCGGTTTCGTTGGCGGGGTCACTCCCGGCAAGGGAGGGACCAAATCGGAACACGGCTTGCCGGTGTTCAACACGTGTCATGACGCGGTCCAGGCTACCGGGGCGGATACGAGCATGATCTTCGTCCCCCCCGCCTTCACCGCGGACGCGATCATGGAGGCCGCCGACGCCGGGTGTAAGTTGGTCGTCGCCATCACCGAGGGGGTCCCCGCCCTGGACATGGTCAAAGTCCGCAAGTTCCTCGACGACCGCGGGGTGCAGTTGATCGGCCCGAACTGCCCGGGAGTCATTACCCCCGGCGAGTGCAAGATCGGAATCATGCCCGGGTATATCCACCGCCCGGTGCAGAACGGAAGCAAGAACGTGGGCATCATCTCGCGCAGCGGGACGCTGACGTATGAAGCTGTCTGGCAGTGCACCACGCGGGACATCTCTCAGACCACCTGCATCGGAATCGGTGGAGATTCCGTCAAGGGTCTGAACTTTATCGAGTTGCTGGGGATGTTCCAGGAGGATCCAGCCACCCACGCGATCATCCTGATCGGTGAGATCGGCGGGACCGACGAGGAGGCTGCCGCCCAGTTCTGTCGCGAGAACGTGTCCAAGCCGGTGGTGGCGTTCATCGCCGGCCAGACCGCTCCTCCGGGCAAGCGCATGGGCCACGCCGGGGCTATCATCAGCGGAGGCGAAGGAACCGCCGCCTCCAAGATCGCCGCCCTGCGCGACGCCGGGATCGCGGTGTCCGATTCTCCCGCGACGATCGGCGAAACCCTGGCCAAGGTGCTCTGACATGACGTTACCTCGAACACATACGACTCTGTTGGCGGCGATGCTGGCCATGGGCCTGAGCGGTTGCGAAAAGGCGGAGCCCCCCCCGGTCGACGCGCCCAGCGCAGCGTCGGCGGCCTCATCGAAAGCACCGGCGCCGCCCCCGCAAGCGGCGCAAATGCCTCCAGGACATCCGCCCCTGTCTTCGGGCGCAGCCTCCGGATCCGCAGCGCAGGAGCCTCCGGGCGCCATGGTGGACCCGCACGCCGCCGCTCAGGGCGGCCGGGAGGTGGACGGTCCTCAGCCGACCGAGTCAAAACTCGACGGCGTAACCCTCAAGATCCCTGACGGCTGGGTCTATGAGGCACCGGAAGTCAACTCGCGCATGCCGGGCATGAGTCCCAAGGCGATCTTCCGTCTGAAGCCGGTCGAAGGAGATACGGAGAACGTCTACGTTCGTATCACGCATTTCCCCGGGATGAACGTCAGCGACGAGATGAACCTCAAGCGTTGGTACGGTATGTTTTCCCAGCCGGACGGCGGCGCCACCGCGGATGCGGTCAGCCTCGAGCGCTTCGAGGTCGGGCGGGTCAGTTTCGTAGTGGCGGACATCCCCGGGACGATGCGCGTGGCCGGCGGTTCCAAGTCAGACTGGCGGATGCTCGGCGTGATTATCAAGCACGACCGTGGGCCTCACTTCATGAAAGTCGTCGGCCCGGCGGGCAGCGTCGAGCACTGGAAGGACTCCGTGCTGGCCTACCTCCGCAGCGCAATCGCCAACTGACCCCGTCCAGCGGGCTTTGCATCCCGAGCGCGGCTGAAGTCATCGCCCGAATGCGCTGCGCGGACCCGGAATCAGTTATCCGACCAGACTACCTTGCCGCCAACGATGGTGAGGTCTGCCCGGGTCTCTGAGATGCCCTGGGCCGGCGCCGTAAAGATGTCCTGAGACAGGACGGCAAGGTCCGCCAGCTTCCCGACCGTCAGCGTGCCCAGTTCCGCCTCGGCGAAGGAGGCGTAGGCCGGCGCCACCGCATAGGCGTACAAGGCCTGCTCCACACTGAGATTCTGGCGGGGCACCCAGACCTTGCCGTCCAGCGTGCGCCCGGTGACGGCGGCTTCGATCCCCTCGAACGGATTGGCGCTGACCACGGGCCAGTCGCTGCCGAACACCAGCGTCGCCCCCGAGTCCAGCAACGAGCGAAACGCATAGGTGGTAAGCGCGCGCTGGGGACCGAGGGCCTTCTCCGCCCAACGTCCGTCGTCAGCTTTATGATACGGCTGCATGGAGGCGATGACCCCGAGCTTGGCGAACCGGACAGCGTCTTCCGGCAGGAGATGCTGGGCGTGCTCGATTCGCGGGCGGCGGTCGCGCGGTCCGTTGACTTTCTGCAGATTGGCGTAGGCGTCGAGCAGCAGGTGATTAGCCTCGTCCCCGATGGCGTGAACCGCCAATTGCAGCCCCGCTGCATCCACCCCGACCATTTCCTTCGCGAACCCGTCGAACGGATCGGCCTGATCCAGCAGAAAACCGCGCGGGTACTTGGTCGATGGTGTGCTGTCCGCGAACGGGGCTCGCATGTAAGCCGTGCGGCTGCCCAGGGAACCATCCACGTAGCCCTTGAAACCCAACACCGAGAACCAGCCGTCCTGATGAGGAAATTCGCCGATGGCGTGGAAGTAGTCGGACCATGGCTCGACCATCAGGTAGCCGCGCACGCGCACGGTCAAACCGTCCCGGCGCAGGGCTCGCGGGTAACACAGCAGATCCCCCCCGTCTTCCATCACGTGAACGCTGGTGATCCCGAAGGCGTTGACGTGACGCATGGCTGCTGTGAGGGCGGCGTCCTTCGCCTCCGGCGAAGTCGGCGGAATCTTGCTGGTGACCAAGGGCATTGCGTCGTCTTTGAGGATGCCGGTCGGTTCACCGGTTCCGTGGTCCCGTACGATCTCGCCGCCCTGGGGATCGGGCGGTCCAGCCGCGTCGATCCCCGCCAGCTTGAGGGCGGCGCTGTTCGCCAGCGCCTGATGCCCATCCATGCGCACGACGAACACGGGCACGTCACCAGTGACCGCGTCGATCCACTCCTTTCGCGGAGGCGCAGGGTCCGCCCAACTGTCCACAGTCCACTGCCCGCCGAGGATCCACTGGCCTGGCTGGGTATTACGCGCACGCTCCGCGATGCGGCGGGCAAACTCCGCCCGGTTGGCCGAGTCACGCAGGTCCACGCGCGAGAGCTGCAGCCCCCCTTCTATGAAGTGCGTGTGCGCGTCAGTCAGACCGGGGACCACCAGCCGTCCGCGGGCATCGATGACCCGGGTCTTGGGACCGGCGAGGGCGCGGACGTCCGCGTTGGTGCCCACGGCGCGGATGCGTTCGCCGGCGACGGCGAGCGCCTGGACACGCGGGGCGCCGGGCACCCCAGTCCAGATGTCTCCGTTGACGATGATCAGATCGGCCATGTTCGAGTTCTCCGCCGATGTAGCGTTGCCCCCTGCGGGTGACGGCGAATCACCTGCGTTCTTCACAACGCGCGGAGCCGTCGAGTCGCCAGACGCCTCCGCTGAGACCGGAGACGAGCACGCGCAAACCCACGCCACGACCACCACGGACCATATGCCGAGAGCACGCTTCATCAAACACACCTCGTTTCTCTCACGGGCACTGCCCGCCCACGATCAACCGCCAACGCTCTCCACCAATTCCCAGAGTGGAAGATCCACGGCGTATTGTACCCATGCGGTTGCACCGAAACTCAGGAGCACCAGGATCCAGGCGCCGGCGAGCAGCCAACGCCGGAGCATGACCACAGATGCGACACCTGCGAGGAGTGCGAGTGCGGCCACCGCACATGTCAGCCAAGGAACACCAAGAACGAATGTCGTCGAGGGGGGGAGGGGCGTCCCGAAGTCCGTCAAAACGGTTGCGGCACGCGGCGCCCGTACATACGTCCAGTGGGTCGCGAAGGCGAGCAGAATCAGGCTCATCCCGGCGGCAATACCGCCCAGAAGTCGGTAGAGGAACTGATCCAGCGCCTGCGTCTCTCGATCCATCGCAGTTTGCACTCCAGAAGTCTCCGGCCGGTCACGCCATATCGACAGAACCCGCGATGGGCTTACGAGCTTCGGCGCTGTGCGCCGTCAGCGAAACCGCTCGCGGACGATCGTGTTTAGATCGTGGGCGAGCTTGTGCTCGTCCATCATAGCCAGGCGCCCGTCCTTGACCACCGTGCGCCCGTTGACCATCACCCGGTCCGCTCGCGGGGCGTGGCAGAGCGTTAGCGCAGCTAGCGGATCTTGGGCGATCGCCCCCGCGAACGCGAGGTCGTCCTTGCGATACATCGCCAAGTCCGCAGCCATGCCCGGCTCGATGCGGCCTAGCTTGGAACGCCCGAGGACGTTCGCGCCGCCCACGGTAGCTATGCGGAACGCCTGTTGCGTGGCCAACGCCGTAGCGCCGCCGCAGACGCGTTGGAGCAAGAGCGCCTGGCGAACCTCGGCGAGCACGTTGCCGCCGTCGTTGCTGCTACTGCCGTCCAGACCGATACCCACCTTGACGCCGCGGGCCAACATGCGCTCGATCCGGGCGATGCCGCTCCCCAGACGCATGTTCGAGCAGGGACAGTGAGCAACGCCCGTCCCGGTCTGGGCTAGCAGATCGATGTCCGCGTCATCCAAGTGTACGCAGTGGGCCAGGTATACGTCCGGACCCAGCCAGCCATGCTCGTGCAGGAAGGGGATCGGGCGGAGACCGAATCTCTCCAGGCAGTACCTCTCCTCGTCGAGGGTCTCGGCCGCGTGAGTGTGCAGCAGCACTCCGCGTTCGCCCGCCAGCACGCGCGTGTCGCGGAGTAGCTCGGGGCTGACGTTGAACGGCGAACACGGGGCCAGGTCGATCCGCACCATCGCGTGAGGATCGGGATCGTGGTAGGCCTCGATGACCCGGGCGCAGTCGGCGAGAATCACGTCCTCCGGTTCGGTGCAATCGTCCGGCGGTAGACCCCCGCGCGATTCGCCGACGCTCATGCTTCCGCGGCAGGCATGTATGCGCATGCCAATCAGCTCCGCCGCTTCGAGCACTGCTTCTATCCGAACCTTGCTGCCCTGCGGGAAGATGTAGAAGTGGTCGCTGGTGGTGGTGCATCCGGAGAGCAACATCTCGCCCATACTGACTAGGGCGGCGGTCTTCACCGCCTGGTGATCGATATGCCGCCACTTCTGATACAGCTTCACCAGCCAGTCGAACAGCGCGGCGTTCTGCACGCTGGTCAGCCCGCGAGTCAGCGACTGGTACAGATGGTGGTGAGTGTTTATCAGGCCGGGAATGACCAAGTGGTTGCGCGCGTCGATGACCTCGCTGGGTGAGTCCGCGGGGGCGGCTGCCCCATCCTCGGACCCGCAGACGGTGCGGATCACACCGCCCTCGATGACAATAGCCTGATCCTCCAGCACCAAAACGCCGGGGCCCCGCGCCGTCACCAGAGTTGCGTTGGTTATGATCGTCTTCATAAGTACTTCATGACCTATTCGCCATGTTTTTGCCGACTCGACAGCATAATAACGCCGCCGGAAGCGGTTGCCGCTTCTGCCGGGGCCTTTGGGGCCGGTGAGACGTCATGTTCCCTTCGGTTTAGTCGGGGCGGGCTTCGCCGGGCGTCTCCCCGTCCGTCGGCGAGGGTCCTGCACCGTCGCCTCCGCTTTCCGGAGCGATCAGCGACACTTCCGGCGCCGCCTTCGAGTTCTGAGCATCGCGGCGCGCGTGGGCGACAATATAGACCGCAGCCATCACCAGAACGACCAGGACGGCGATAACCCAGCGCACCGGAATCCCGCCTACCCGCGCCGGTTCGTCGGCATCAAGCCGTCGTGCGGCGCCTGAGCGCACCGCGGCACTGAGGTTACTCAGCTCGCCCGATACTCCGGAGGTTCGCCCCGCGGACATCCCCTTGCCCTCCAGGGTCTCATCACCCTCGATCAGACCCTCCTCCCCGTCCGTATCCAGATCCTTGCGGCAGACCGGGCAGGAGGAGTCGGCTTCCTCGACTGCAGCCTGGCACGCCCAGCAGAATCCGAGGAACTTGCTGATTACGGGTGTCTCCGCGGCGAACCGCCATTGGTGATGCGTGCTCGGTCCGCGGATGATCGTGGTCTGGGTAAGCACTCCACGGCGAATCTGCAGGATGACCCTCTCCAGAGACACGCCGGGAAACGGGCGGATGTGCTCCAGCACGTACCAGGGACCGCTGTGCACACGCATGCGGTGAACCATCTCGCCCGAGAGCAACTGTCCGCAATGGTCGCAGCGCGACGCGGTCCGCAGAATCAACTGCCCACAGGATACGCACGGACGCGCGTCACCGTGCCACGCAACCTCCGCCCGCGAGCTCAACGGCCCCAGACCCCGACGAGCCCCTAACTCGAGAGCGCTGAGTTTGGAGAAGTTCGCACCGAGCGCCTCGGCCCGGTCGCCACCCTGTGACGCTTTCGATGGTTTTGGAGCCTCACTCACAACTGATCTCCCGCAACCGGTCATCTTACGGCGCGGAACCTGTCCCAACAACCGACCGGCGCACGGGCTCACGGAAACGGCCGAATAAGGTGGCAGAAACCGGCGAGGGTGGCATGGGCGAGCAGCAGCTTGCCCGTGGAATCGTCCAACACGGGCAAACAAGTTTGCCCATGCCACCCTGAATGGGATGCACCCCCTGCGACCGGAGAGGCTGACGAAGCTGGTTCACACCCGGCGGGTCCAATTCTCTCCGGCGTACTTCTCGTGTAACTCCTGGGCCAGGTTCTGTTCGGCGGCGCTCCACTCGCCCGGTTCGATGGGTAGCTTGGCCGGACGGGCGAAGGTCTCCGCAAAGACCGGGCCCAGGTTCTCCGGCGTCAGACCGGCGGCAACAGGAATCGTCGCGCCCGGCTGCGGCGTGAAACGCGACTCGAACATGATGGACCCGTGCTGCAGGACCGCATGACCGGTCCGGCGCTGGGCACTGCCCGCCAGCTTGTCCGGCCCCAGCAGGACATCGAGGCGATGCCGCCGGGCGAAACAGAAGAACGGTCCGCGGGCCGGACCGGATCCGTCGGTTACTCCGTCCCGATTTGTTTCCACCCCGTGCTCCCGCAAGCACTCGATCAGAGCGTCGTGGGCTAACTCGTAGAGCACCGTCGGGCCTGGCGCGAGCAGCGCATGCCCCAAGGGCAGGGCAATCGAATAGGTCAGCTCGTGATCGTGCAGAATCGCCCCCCCACCGGTCTGCCGCCGGACCACCGGTAGCCCCCCCACCGGCGGCGTCAACCGGGTGTACTCCGCATACTTTTGGAAGTATCCCAGCGAGATGGTCGGTTCAACCCACCGGTACGTCCGCAGCGTAGGCGGTGCATCCCCCGCGCCCACCGACTTCAACAACGCTTCATCCCAGGCCATGTTCACCGGGCCATGACGAGCTCCGTCGTGGATGAGGCGAAGAGAATGGGTCATTGCTCCGCCTCTTGCGCTCTCATTCGTTCCACGCCCTGCCGGGCCAGCTCATCGTCAGGGTCGATCCGCACCGCTCGACGGTAGTGGGCCAAAGCCTGCGTGCGGTGTCCCAGCAACTCGCAGACCACGCCCAACTGCGCATCCACCGCGATCAACTCCGCATCCAACTCCTGTGCACATCGCAGGTGCAGCAGCGCACTCTCATGGTTCCCGAGGAACCGATAGGCCAGACCGAGGTTGTAGCGGGCCTCTGCCGAGTCCGGCACGCGCTCCACGGCCATCTCCAGAAACGCCGCCGCCGCGGCATACTCCTCTTCCTGGCCTAACACCACGCCCAGGTTGGCGTACGCCATGCCATCGAGCTGGTCCTCCGGGTTCACCCGTATGTTGGTAGCTAGCGCAGTCGTGGCGGCAATCCCCAGAGCGCCGACCATCCAGCCATGCCCGGTCCCACGCCCGCTCATCCGCAGCAGCAACGCCCGACACTCGCAGACCCCCACGCCCGCGAACAACGCTAACACCGGAACCAGAGGATAACGGTAACGCGCAAACACGTAGAACACCGCTACGCCAAGAGCTACGGTCAGCAGCAACGCGTACAGTAGCCACAGCTCCCGCCAACGACGCGCCGTCGCCACGATTCCGACCGCCGCCAGCGGGCACAGTACCCCGAAATGGCAGACCCCTCCGCAAACGCCCAGCAACCACGACAGACGACTGTAGAGCGAGAAACTCTCCGTGTCCGGAATCTCGTACGCGTTCCACACCAGCATCCACTTGTAGGCTAGCAGCCCGATCCACTCGAACGGGTGCTCGCCGATGTACTCCCACGCCCGCCCCCACCAGTGACGCGACACTTCGCGCGGAGACAGCTCACGCCCAACTGCCGCCTCCGCCAACTCGGTCGCATCTCTACGCTCGAAGGCTGGGGACTCGTGACCGCGCCGGAGGGCAACGTACCGCCCCGTCGCCCCCGCATGGTTGCCAATGTAGAAATTCGGGCCGGCCTGATAAGTCGTCAGCAGAACCTCACCACTCACCCGATAGTTGCGATAGGCCACCGGCCCGAGCACCACGAAGAGTCCCACCACACACCAGACCGCCATCGCCCAAGGGTGATGGCTCAATGCTCTCTCCCCGCGTCGCCCCATCCCCAGCCACACCACCACCACCGGCGCGAGCAGCAACGCCTGCTCGCGAGTCAGCGCCAGCAACCCCAGCGTCACGCCGATCGCCAACGCCGCCACGATCCGGGTCCCAGTACGCCGATTCGTTTGAAGCTGCGGGGCGTCCGAGCCGCGCCCGTCAGGAAGCGGTTCTTTCGCGGGAACGTTCGTCTCCGGAATCTCCGCTCCCTCACGGTCGCGGCTCGGTTCGGTAGACGCCCTCGGTAGTCGCGTTACCCAACCCAGCAGGCATAGCAGCACCGCCATGAGCAGCGACCCCAGCGTCGCTTTCTGAATCAGCCCATCGAAGAAGACCGCCGGTCCATACACGGCCATGAACAGCCCCGCCACCAGCCCCGCCCCGGACGTGGTGAACCATCGCCCCGCCACCGCCAGCAGTCCGCAGGCCAGCGCCCCCAGCCCGATCTGCACAACCCGGACGCGCCACAGGTCGTCCCCCACCAAGCTGCGGACCACCGCCAGGAAGTAAGGGTAAGCCGGTGCCTGATAGAACGGCTCATCCCCGATCCAATCTCCGTCGCGGACATCTCCGGCCCACGACCAGTATGCCGCCGCATCCCCTACGGGGTGATTGAAGAAGGGCATCTCCCCGACCTGATACAGGTACGCCAGGCGCACTCCAAAGGCGACAACCACAATCGCCACCACGCCCCACCAGAAGCGTTTGTCTCCAGCGACGAGAACCTGTCCCGGCGTACCTGGACCTCGATCGCTTTCGTCAGTAGCAGCACTCGCGGTCATACGGCACATCCTACCGCACAGACTCGGCTGTGCCCAAAGTCGTTCGACTCTCGCTGGGTGCCATGTCCATCGCGCAGCGTGGCCATGCTCCGACTGGCTGCGGGTAGAGTCAGCCGGTCCTATTGCGGCGGAGTGCATTCTCGATTGTAGTACAACCGTGGCAACCGTGATCGGGAACCGAGGGAACTGGCCGTGCAGGTAGTGGCGACGCTGTGGTGGGTGGGATTCCTCGCCGCCGTAGGCCTGTGCCTCGGCAGCTACTTCAACGTGGTCATCTTCCGGGTGCCGCGCGGCATCTCCACGACTTCCCCGCTTTGGTCATTCTGCCCGTGCTGTGAAGCCCGGATTCACTGGTACGACAACCTGCCCGTACTCAGCTACATCCACCTCGGGGGTCGCTGCCGAAGTTGCGGTGCGCGGATATCCGCCCGCTATCCCGCCGTCGAGCTGCTTATGGCGATGGTGGTGCTGATCATGCTCGATGCGTTCTGCATCAGTGGTTTGCGCGGTACTGGTGGGCCCCTCTCTCTGGGCATTACCGAGCAGCTTCACTACGACTGGCCTATCGTCCTCGCCCACGTCATTCTGTTCGGCTGCTTTCTGGCCATGTCCGCGATCGACCTCGAGCACTACTTTATCGATATCCGCTTCACCAACCTCGCGGTTCTCGCCGGGTTCGTTCTGCACATGTTGTGGACTCCCGAACCCACCCCGTGGCGCTCGACCATAGCCGGTTCGTGGTACCGCCCCGGCGTCGTTTTCGCCGCTGTTGGCGTGGCTGCCGCCCTCGCCGTCGTCGTCACCGTTCTCATCTTACGCTTTCTCCAACCGCCGACTCCGGACGGTGAGTTGGAAACCGAGGGAGTGGAACCGGACCGGGCGCCGTCCGGCGAGAGCGCCTCGTCCTCGGCTGTCTCGCTAGCTGTCGTCTCCGAGGATCTGACCGAACCACCGGCCCAGCTCACGACGGAGGCGGAAGAACCTCTGGATTGCCCGTCCGAACTCGACCCGCATTCCCAGGGGCCCTTATTCTGCACACCGGGCGCCGCCGCATGGCTGCTCGGCGTTACGTTCGTTTTAGTCGCGGCTACGGCGATAGCGGACGGCGTCACCAGTCGCCCTCTGCTCCTTCCGAGCTGGCGGATGATGGTACCTTTGGCGGCCTGCTTCTTCCTGATTGTGGGAGCCGGCGCTGCTCCGCGCAGCTCGGACACTGAGATTGTGGAAGCGATCGAAGCGGAGCGTTTCTCCGCCCGTGGGGTCGCCTTGCGGGAGCTGCTGGCCCTGGTCCCTGCCCTGCTCGCCGGAGGAGCGGTGGCTTGGTTGGCGATGAACAATGAGGCCTTTCGCGAGTGTTGTGCGGGGATCATGGAATGGTCGATCGGGCGTTCCTGGCGGCCTTTCACCGGTTTGGCTACCGCGGCGGTTGGCTTCGTGGTGGGTGGCGGACTCGGCTGGGCGGTTCGGATCGGGTTCACGCTGGTTTTGGGTCGGGAGGCTTTCGGTACGGGTGACATCCATCTGATGGCAGCCGCCGGGTGCGTTGCGGGGTGGCCGGTGGTGGTGATAGGCTTCGTGCTCACAAGTTTCCTCGCCCTGGCCGGTTGGGTGGCGACTTTGCCCTTCAAGCGTACCCGGGCGATTCCGCTGGTTCCGTGGTTGTCGCTGGCGTTCCTGGCGGTGGTGGTTTTTTACGAGCCGCTGCGCCGTTTGGGCGCCGTGCAGAACACGGTGGATCTGTTTGAAGCTGTGGTTTCCGGAAAACTCACAGCGCTGGCCCATTGAGGTTTAGAGATGAGTCTTGCGTTCGGGCGAATCAAAGTTTATGTTAAGTTGACGTTGGTCGTGCTGGTTGCCCTGGCAATCTGCGCGGTTTTGTGGAAGAACCGAAGCAACCAAGTGAGCATCTGGTTCTTCTGGGTTGTCGATGAAGCCACCCCGATCAACGTTATCTGGCTGATGCTGTGTACCGCGTTGGGCACGTTGATCGCGTACTGGACGCTGTCCCTGGTGTGGGGCTTGCGTCGCGACATGCTCAAGATGGCCCAGGATTCGGCGGTGCGCGAGCGTGAGCAGGAGCAGCAGAAGCTCGCAGAGCAGTTGCAGCAGCAAGAGCAGCGGATCGATGAGAAACTGAAGAAGGCGATCTCCGACGAGTGAGTGGAGATCGTGCGGTCGATCCAGGCGACCGCGTTCACAAATGGAGACGATCAAGATGAAGCGGTATCGATGGACTGGGGGCGTCTCGGTGTTGTTGTTGGCGGCGCTGCTTTGCGGAGGTTGCGCGGATAAGCAGGAACAGATCGCCATGCTGGAGTCGGAGCGCGAGGCCCTGCGCGAAGAGTTGAATCGGATTAATGCCGACAAGGCTCGACTGCTTGGCGACCTCAACGGCTGTCAGCAGGGACTGGCGGACGCGCGCGGCGAAGCCAGCGGACTCCGCGACCAACTGGCGGCTGTGCCCGAGCAGAGCGTCCCCGAGGGATGGACCGCGGTACCCGGTGGAGCCATGATCGCCATCGAGGGATGGGCGTTGTTCGATTCGGGCAAGCCCACCATCCAGGACGGTTCCAAGCGCATCCTCGACCTGATCGTCAGCACGGTTCAGAACGAGTACGCCAACAAGGAAGTGCTCGTGTTCGGCCATACCGACAACATCCCCATCAAGCACAGCGGGTGGAAGGACAACTGGGAGCTGAGCAACCAGCGGGCTCTTTCGGTCGTGCGCTACTTCGCATCGCGCGGCGTCGATGCCAGCCGCCTCGCTGCCTGCGGATGTGGTGAACACCGTCCGCGCGTCGCCAACGACTCGAAGCGCAACATGCAGAAGAATCGGCGCGTGGAGATCTTCGTGCTCGACCCCCAACCGCGGACCGGAACGTCATAGGGCGAGCGCAAGCAGGCTGAGCTTGCCCAGGCCACGCGACGAGAGCGCCAGAGTCAGGGTGGGCGCTTCCCTTCAGAGCCCCAAGCGCCAGCGCGGGGTTTCTGTCCATCGGGTGGCGCATCGGATCTGCAACCTCTGGGTATGGGCGCGGTATACGGTGCGGGTGGTCGTTCGACGTAGATGCGCTCGCCCCGACCAGGATGCGAGGCTCCGCGACGACTACCGGGAGAGGCCATGCCCCCCCACCGAACGCTTTCACACCTTCGATGTTCAGGCATGCTGGCCGGCTGGGTCTTGGCTGGGTTGGCTGCGCCGTTGTCCATCGCCGCGGAAGAGAGGCCGCCCGCAGTTCCGCCTCCCGCACCGCAATCCTACTGGCCTTCCGACGAACTGGTGGAGACGCTGCTGACCCGCTGGGCTAGGGCAGCCACGCAAGCCTACGAGCTTACCGATACTCAGCATCAGCAATTGCGCGCCCAACTGCTCCGCCGCTGGCCTCGGTTTCTGCACGATCATCAGGAGGACCTGCAGCCGGTGTTGACCGAGTATCTGCAGGCCCGCCTTACTGGCCGTGCCCCGACGCCGGAGGCTGCCGCTAGTCTCGCCCATCGGGCACTGGCCCCGCTCGCCGGGTTTCGTCAGTGCCTTGACGAATCCAGCCTCGAGTTTTGCCACATGCTGACCGACCGCCAGCGAGCCCTCTTTGAGGCTGACCGGACCAAGCTCACCGAGAGAATCGATTCACTATCTGAGGAATTGCACAAGTGGGAGGCTGGGGCGTATGACCCGAAGCAGTGGGCGCGGTTGACTCCGGCGGACCCGCCCGCCGTACCATCCACCCAGGCGGCTGAGCCCACCATAGCTACCCCTTTCGAGCAGGAGATGAGTGCTTGGCAGCGTTATGTGGCGGAGTTCATCGAGCGCTACGCACTCGATGACGGCCAGCGCCGGTCAGCTCACTCCATCCTGGAGGAGATGCGCCGGCGGGCCACCACGCACTTTCAGACCCGCCGGTTACGCATTGCGGCGATGGAGGAACTCATCCACCATCCCGAGTTCGCTGCCTCCGCAGATGTCATCGACTCCCAACTGGCTGAGCTATATGGGCCGATCGACCGGATGTTCGAGGAATTGAACCGCCGCCTCCACAAGATCCCCACCGCCGCACAAACCCGCGCCGCCTCAGCCACTAGTCCTTGATAGCGCCTGTCGGACGGTGACTCCGAATTCCGGGACGGCTGACCAACTGTTTGCGTGGGGTATGGTCCGCGCTTATCAGAACATACCGCCACTTGTATTCCCCAGTTGATCTGCTGGGCAGGATCGGTTATAGTCCAACTGAGACCATATTGGGGAGTATGGTTGCGACATCCAGAACGGGAGTATGAGAGAGACGCCTGCGGGCGGGCTCTCTTTTTTTTGTTCCGGTTGGGCTGGCGACTGGGGAGGCGTTCAGGCCGTTGATCTGTGACGGAAGGATCGATCCATGAGACATGTTCTTCTCAGTCTGCTGGTGTTTGGGACCGTGATGACTTCCGCACATGGCGCGCTCTGGCGCACGGAGTGGGCGGATGCGCCCGGTAATACGATCGATCTGGCTCCGAGCGACACCGCCGATCTCGAGGTGTGGATCGACCTACTGGCTGGCGAGAGCTTATCGGCGGTCATCTACGACAACACCGCCACGGACCAGGTTGAGCAGATCGGCACGCAGGTCGGTCCGTGGGACGATGGCGGGACTCCGATCGCCGCGAGTTGGAGCGATGGCTCGGTGAATGATATCCTGAGTGCTCCGGCGCAGCAGGTGGCGTGGGCTGCGGACGGGCTCTCTGATGTTCTGTATGGTCCCGGCTCGTTCCTGATCGGCAGACAGTCGCTCAAGCTGCTCACGGGTCTACCCGGCGAAACGATCGACATTACATATGCGGGTGCTGGCGTTCCGCACGCAGACCTTGTGGATGAGGCGGGGGGCGACTTCATCTAGGACGCGCGCTACGCAACGACCTACCCTGGATACGTTGCCTACGGTGATTGGGGCAACCCCGGCTGGGGCACCGATCCTGCCAAGGGCCATCAGCCGACGGCGAACCCCCTGCAAATCCACGTGATCCCCGAACCCGGCATGCTGGCGCTGCTCGCCCTCGGAGGACTGGCTGTGGTGCTGCGACGGCGATAGGGTTTCGAGACGCGAAACCGACTACTCGCCGCTCGGATGCGTCTGAAGCCGAGTGGATCCGAAGGCAGACGTTCCGCCCACCAAAACCCCGCGCTGGCGCTTGGGGCTCTGAGCAACCCCCCGCTGGGTGCCATGGCCATCGCGCAGCGTGGCCATGCTCCGACTGAGCGACGGTGGGCAAGTGGGCCGTCACCTGCCCCAATATCTGGCCAGCATTTCGTGAGCATGCTCACCCTTCGGGATGAGCATGGCACCCGGGTTCCGAAACAACTCCACGCTCGGGTCACGCGACGACTCCACGATTGGGGCGCGAGACGATCCGGCGTTTGGGCGCTGCGCGCCTATCCAGTTGTGGCCCCCTTCCAAGCCCGCCCAGCCGCGGCGCCTTTACCTGCCTGGGGAATGTGGTACCTTGATAGCCGACGCGCGCCGCTGATGCGTGGGCCGGACATGGCGCCACCCCGGCTGATGCGACGATCACCAGCCCCACAGGGTGAACGTGCCATGGAGCGCAAGATCGGACCCCTCGGCGTGCAGACCGCCCCAGGCTTGGAGCACCCACGCGTCCCCGGCGATCCGGCTGGACTAACGGTGGCGGACAAGAGAATCTGCGGAGACACTGGTGAAATGACGCTGGGACTTCGGGATGCATTGCGCGGTCAGTTCATCGTGTTCGACGGCCCGGACGGATCGGGTAAGGGCACGCAGATCGAGCTGCTCCGCAAGGCTCTGACGGCTGAAGGGCTGAGCGTGGTATACGGCAAGGACCCGGGCGGCACCGAGATCGGCAATCGCATCCGCCACGAAGTGCTGGGCCACGACCTGAGCAAGATGGACCGGCGCTGCGAGACGTTCCTGTTCATGGCCAGCCGGGCGCAGTTAGTCGGCGAGGTAATCGAACCGGCGTTGCGCGAGAAGAAGGTCGTGCTCTGCGACCGCTTTGTTTCCGCGACTTGTGCCTACCAGGGCGCCGCCGGGTACGACATCGCCCGGGTGATCGAATTGGCAGGGTATGCCATCGGCAACACCTGGCCGAACCTGACCATGGTGCTGGACATCGACGTTGAGACGGGTTTCGAGCGCACCGGCCGCAAGAGCCACCACGTAGGAAAAAACCGCAAGCGAACCGCCGGCCAGCAGACCCTTTTCGACGACGTGCAGCCGGATGCCATGGAAGCCCGCCCGATCGCCTTCCACCGCCAAGTCCGCGAGCTGTTTCTGAGCCTACCTCCGAACTATCCCGGCCGGGTCGAGGTGATCGACAGCTCAGCCTCACCGGAGGAAGTTCACCAGCGCGTCCTCAGCACCCTGGCGAAGGTCTATAGCTGAGGCCCTGGTGATTGCCTGAGCCATGCGTGCCTCATCGTTCCAGCGGTGGGGACGCGCCCGGCAGCTTGCTGCACGCCTCCCCCCACGCCCGAGTCAGTCGGACCGGCTGTCCGCCTGCCGCCGGTACTCTCGATAGTACCTGGTCAGCCGCCAACCGCACTCAGGACATCGGCCTGAGACGTTGCCTTTGAGGTTGTAGCCGCAGCGCGGGCACTCTTCGAGGTTGGGGGGCTCCCTCTGCGGGCCTAGGAAACGGGTCCCGCACTTGGTGCACACCCGCCGCACGTACCACCCTCCGTGAAAGGGGGAGAGGTGGATAATCTGCGTGATCGTCCACAGCGTGTTGGCCACTGCGATCAGGATGCTCCGCAGGTCCCACACGATTCGATGGTCGTCCGCCGACCCACACTGGGGACACTGAACCGCCAACCAACACCTCCGGTCTCTTCGGCGCAGGAAGTCCACCAGCGTGTCGTCAGCATCCTGGCGAAGGTGTATCGCTGAGACCCTGGTGA